>DLGS01000317.1 GCA_002482815.1 Bacteroidetes bacterium UBA7688 | reverse complement strand
GTCTTTAGTTCATAAAGTCAGCTATATGCTTTTCTACATTTTCAGGAAGATCTGTATTGTAGATTTCGAAGTGTTTGACCTTCATGTCAGTAAACCATTTTTGTAAATAGAGCTTGATGATATCTTCATCGTTCTTGTGGTTTTCTTCAGAGTTAACCTCAAGTACCAAAATTTCGAGTTTATCCAGATCATCCCGGGTAGCAATCAATCCGCAGTTTTTTGCTTTAAAGACTGATTGAAGATTCTGATTGTCTCTCAGACCTAAAGAACTAAACAGGCTCGGCAAAATATATTCGCTTCTGTTTCCTTTTTTACCTATTGAGTTTTTATCATAAACGTATCCATCTGTGATTACCACCAAAATATTTTTGTAATTGGAGTCTTTGGTTACACAATAGTCTACAACATTATTTTTAAAAAACCGGTAGATGTCTGCTCCCTGCCAGTTCGACGTTTGAATACTTGTTTCCGCAATTTTTTGCCCTGTCTGCTGAAAAGTGCTGGAAATATTATCGTAGACCAACTTCTTCTCTTTTATATCTTTTGCCGATAAGTCAACTGCCAATTGGGATGCAAGTGCATTAATATTTCTGTCGGTAGGATTGGGTGAAAAAAACACTTTCAGTTTTCCTTTTGAAAAGTAGGCACCCTTTTTATCCATGTCTGCTTTAAAGTAATCAGCGAAGTATTTCAATATGGCAATATCCCTTTCTGAATGGCTTGGCAGCTCCTTATGTTTGCCTGGGTCTATACGATCAGACAAATCCCATAAGATGGAAATGTTCAATTGTTTCCCTGGCTTTTTCTCTGAGGTTATACCTGAACTTTTGCCTTGGTTTTCGTTTTCACTTTGACAAGAAAAAAGTAGAAAACTAAGTAACCCCATTGTTATATATGATCTTTTCATTGCTAAATATTTATAGGTTCTATTCGTTTAATATTCTCATTGATAAACAGGGTAAGGACATTTTCGCATTCCCTTTGCTTAGTTTGATTTTGCAGGTTCGCAGACATCCAGTGTAACCAGCCTTGCATAAAATGAAATAGAAACTGCTCGAATTCCTTCGGAATAATTGTAGTGTGCTCTACCAGATCATTTAATTTATTGATTTCTCCGATATTCTTATTTTCTTTTTCTTCTAAGGTGTTAAGCTCGGCATTCAGCTTATCAATATTTCCTTCTGTACTTTTTATTTCTTCTTCAATATTTTTAATTGCCAATCTCACTTTGTCCAGTTTCTCATGAGCATCCATTATGAAGTCAAAAACAAAACCCCAAATGAGGTAAACCACAAAACCGGCAAATATGATTAACCAGAAATTGATTGATTGGAATGCTAGGTTTAATGAATAATCGGGGGTATTCTGAAAGCTGTTAGACTTTTTAATATTGTAAATTTTTTCGCATATTTCATAGGCAATGATCATGTCAAATATGAAAGTCAGTAGAATAAGAGAGCCGATGAACAGAATTTTTTTAGCTCCTTTTTTCTCCTGATTTTTATGAATCAGATAACCCAAGCCCAGAAAAACTGCCGGAATGGTTATGATAAGAACCAACTCTGTAATACCATTATAGTAGGCATTTGACAATGCTTTCGGGTCAAATATTGAACCGGCAAGGCCAGTTTCTGACATCTCAAATACTTTAAAAAATGAAGAATAGGATGCAGAGCTATAAAATATAAAAAGGTAAACCGTCAGAAAAGAAAGAATGATAAATCCTATGTAAAAACTTGCTTTCCCAGACTTGTCACCGGTTAAACGCTCGGGATTAGATCTGATTTCCAAAATGTCCTTTCGTAGTTTCTCTATCTTAGCATTACATCCTTTTATTTCTTCAGCTTTTATCCTCTCCCTCCTTTTTACAAAACCATCATTCTCTGATCGGATTTCGTGAAGTTTTAGTCGATAAGGCTTTTTTAATTCGGCTTGTTTTAAAACATCCTCCGTTACTTTTTTCTTATGATCCATGTAAATTCTGTTCAGGCATATAGACAGTCCAATGGATGATCCATTTGCAGCTTTAGCACTATTGAACCCAAATCGTTCAACTGTTACATTTTCATTATGAAGAAGACTGTTTTCGACCTGAAAAACATCCGTATTGGAGGTTAAGGAATTCTCTTCCTCTTTCGAATTGTTTATTGAGTTGTCAATGCTTTTTTTTAGTTTAAAAAGCCCTTTGGGGATATTTCTGAAGTCCATATTAATTAAGGTTTTCATTGATGAGAAATAAAAGGTCAGACAGTTCCATCTTTTCTTTTGCAGATGCCAGTAAAAAGTCTGCAATACTTGATACATTATCTTCCTCAAACCCGAAGCGTCTGCAAAACAACTCAAGTGTATGCCGTTCACTGGTATCAACAATTCCGTCAGCCAATATTATTTTAGCGAAGTCATACAAGTAGCTGATTTTTTCATCCAGTGTACTCGGAAGTGTAAATTTGATTTTATCCGGGTGCAAAATAATTGCATCAATTTCAGAAGGTTCAATACCTTTTTCCTCTCCTATTCGGTATAGGACTTCTAACTCAATTGTATCAATTTGAGCATCCGCCAATGCTATGGAATAGAGGTTAAGGAAATGGCTTTGTAAGTCTTTGGTCATATTTTAGTCTTGTTTAGAGTTTTTTAAGCTGCTTTAATGAAAGGCCTGGTTATTGTATCTGATATTTCTGAGAAAAAGTCAGGTTGCTGATATGAAATTTATTTGCCATTTAGATCCAAATGCTCTCTTTCATCATATTCTAATATCTCCAAACCTTCGTCAATTACATTACTACTTATTTGTCCCCTTGTACCAATAGACAGGTTGCTTAAGAATGCTGATCGCAAACCCATTACCCGATACAGAGGAGTAATCTCATTTTGAGCAATGTATTTTAATGTACTTCCTTTTTCACGGAGTACAGAAAGCCCCAGTGTGGCATCTGTAAGCATTAAATTGTCTGTACCAATATTTGCATTTACCTTCAGCTCCAATGTGCCATTACTACTGTTAGAGATGATAATAGTTGCAGCATCTGCTTGAACGAGCTCCGTAATAATAACCCAGTCTTTATCCCAATTACCCAGATTGTATTTTTCAAGAACTGCATGCTCTATTTCTGCAAGATTGATCAATTGACATAGCTGATGATTACTTGTTTGAAAGATGATACTGTTATCTCCTTTGAAATCAAAACTGAAACCTGCATCTGATGTTGTGAATGCACTTCCTAATGCTGGTATTGCCCCATTTAATTTTGTTTTAATAGTTACACTTTCGTGTGAAGTATAATCCATAGCAGCACCACGACTTCCTTTCGACATTTCTATAGGAATGCCTTCTTTATCAAGGGAAGTATAAATATTCAACACACCTTGCTTCAACTTCCCGATGTCACCGATTTTAAAACGTTTAGTCGGATCCCAAGTAGCACGGTATTTTGTTTTATTATGCATATGAGCTAAATAGAATTTGCTTGGATTATTCATTATTTTTTAAGTTTTAAAATTCCTTTCTGATCCATTATTTATTTAGATCAGGTCATTTGTTCAGGGATTTGAGAGCACTCATTGAACGCTCTCTGCATTGTTCAATAGTTTCGCCGTAAATTATAGTGTCAACGCAATGGTCGATTCCATCGTGACCAGAGCAGGTTCCCCGACCACATGACTGACTTAGCCAACCGTCTTTACATACAGCTTTGAAATTCCATTTTTTATTTTCCTGGACTTTTTTTATCAGTACCATTGCTGGTTTAACGTTCTCTGAAAAGTCACTCCTTGAAATAGTTATTAGTCCCAACGCAACAACACTAAGAATACTCACAGCGAAAAAAAATTTGCTTGAAAGAAACTCTTTTGTTTTTTGTAGAATAATCTTACCTGGTTTCTGCTTGCTTATTTTATTGAAAATGGCTTCTGCCAACTGCTCTTCATTAAGTTTCTCTGCGGTGAGATAAATAAGCGTATCTGTTATCCCGGCAATCTCTGTATTATCCAGCCTGAAAGGCAAAATATATGCCTTGTGTTTTGAAAAAAAAGATCTTGCTTTTACGCGGTCTCGCTCAAATTGTGTCCAGTACTTTTGTTTGTATTGTTCCGAGATAAACATCATACAAAAACGGGCTTCGTTTAAATAGACATTGTGAATATGCGTCCGCAGATCTTCTCCCCAGTTGTTTATCCTCTCATGATCATCATAATATATCTCTATTGAGGAGTTCCGCAAATGCTCAGCAACACGATCTACAAAATCCCGGTTCTCTTCCGCAAAAGAGAAAGCAATGTCATACTTAAAAGGCCGGATTCTCATAGATAGTTGGTTATTGGTTGTCAGAATTATTGACATCATTTAAGTTCATTGTACTCAGGTCATTGGCAATAGCCATTTCGTCATACATAGTCAATACTTTGTTGCTTCGTAATGATGCGTGATATGCACGTCCAGCTTCAAGAGCCATTTTCCTGTCGGTCCCTTTTAAGCATTGTTAATAATATTCGTTAAGATCAATATTGTCTTTACCATTACCGGAAACATAATAATTGATTGCCCAAATAAGGGCTGCAATAGCAAAGACAATAAATACGATAAAGCTCGTTCCCATATTATGATTTTTTAAGTTAAAGCAGTAGCTATAAGACGCGGTTAATCGACTTTTAAATTGTTGCAACTACAGCAACCTATGTTTACAATTGATTTAGACCTTAATTTGATTTTCCTGAATAAATCTGCTCAGGCCCAATAAGCTCTTTGCGCCAGCTTTATTCATAATTTTCTTCCTGTGAACATCTACTGTATGATGACTGATACACAACATCTGGGCTATTTTTCCTGAAGTATGCTCATCAAGAATCAGCTTGATAACCTCCAGCTCTTTTGGTGTAAAAACAGATTTATTGAGATTGTCCCTTCCTGACTTATAGTTTGGAAAGTAAGTGCCTCCATCCAAAACAACAGACAAGCATTTCATTAATTCTGCTTTTCCAATATTTTTCAAGAGGTATCCTGAAGCTCCGCTATTCATTACATCCTTTATATAATTTTGCTTGTCGTGCATAGACAAAACAATGAACTTAGTATCAGGAACAACTTTTCTAAGTGTATTGATCAGTTCCAATCCATTTAAGCCGGGCATACTAAAATCAATGAGTGCCAAAGTTGGTCTCTTAATCTTAATTTCTGCACATGCAGTATTGCCATCAGTCGCATAACCCACAATTTTTATAGACTCCTCTGTGCTAATCAGGAGTTTCAGTCCATCAATTACGATTTGGTGATCGTCGGCAAGATATAAAGTTACAAGAGGCTTCATGTAGTAGGGTTAAGGGGTATTTCAATAATTACAATGGTTCCGTTTTGTGAAGAATCTATATTGATAGTACCCTTACAAACATCCACACGATTACATATGTTTTTCAATCCGATGCCGTCAGAATTCGTTTTTGCATTATCCATTCCGATACCGTTATCTTCTAAAACAATTTCCATTACACCATCTTCAGTACTAATTTGAACAGATGCAATAGTGGCTTTTGCATGCTTATGAATGTTGTTCAGCAATTCAGCAATAATGCGACATACATGTATCTTAATTTTTTTGTCCACATCTCTTGCTGCATCATTCATGAAAAGATCATAGCTACAACTGCCATAATTATTGAACTCTTCTATACAGTTTAGGATCAATCTTCTTAAATCTTTTTCATTCAGCTGATAAGGCAACAGGTTATGTGAGACCTCTCTCACTTCTTCCAGGGTTTCTGTTATGCCCTGGAAAACTTTTCCAATGAGTTCTTTATGCTCCGTTGCATTCAGATCAAGGTATTCAATGTTCATTTTCAGACCTGATAATTTTGCTCCGATCCCATCATGCAATTCCTGTGCAAGGCGTGTCCTTTCTGTCTCCTGGCCATCCTGCAAAGCATCAAAAATGGCTTGCTGACGACGGAGTTCCTGCTCATGCAATTGCGTCGTTAGTTGAACAACTTTTTTTTGATACAGAAATGCATAAGCGATTATAGCCACAACCAGCAGCAACACTATTGTAGAAGCAACAAAGTAATAAACTATGATTCCGTTTTCCATTTACTGAAGCATCTAAAGGTTTGGGCATACAAAAAATGTGCGACAATGTTAAGACTGAGATACATGTAATAGCTAAAGGTTTCAACATCTTTTGCATTTACTAAAAGATATCTTTTGAGCATAAAGTAGAATAAATTATTTCCAAAGTAAACTAATACAGCTATCGTAAACCAGAACACCGGATCATATCGATTATTGTGCATAGTGTCCTGATGAAATAACTGATAAAAATAAATCAGTGTATAAACAATCATAGACACCGCACCATAGCTACGACTCAATGTATTACTCTGCATAATCCCATCAATAAACAGCGCATCGGCCAAAGCAATAATAAAAGCGGCTATTCCATTAAACAAGATTACCTGACGCAACACACTACGCTCACTGAAATGGTAATAATACACTGTTGAAAAAGCCAAAAACTGTACGATTGAATACAGGTGCAGGCCAGGCATATTGTTATTGTAAATAATCCTTGTTGCAGCTGCCAGTATTTCAAATCCGATACAGATTAAGAAATAAAACAGCAATAAGCGAAAAGGCAAAGTCAACTTTTTATAATAGACCCAACCGACAATAATGGGTAACAATACGCTGGCCTGCGACACCAGTACAAACAGATCTATAAACGACAAAACGAGAAGATTTAGGTACCAAAGTAATAATATTCCCAGTTTATTTATAGGCCTAAGATGTAACGGTAACCTGTACTGCTGTGGCAGGGCCATTCATGACGCGAAGACTCCCGCTGGTGCTACAGTGGCTTGGACACATATCAGCATAGTC
>DLGS01000221.1:6993-9804 GCA_002482815.1 Bacteroidetes bacterium UBA7688 | reverse complement strand
TGTCATTACCAGCACGTGTGGTGCTTTTTCATTTTTTTTCCAAAGGCGCGCCCGCTGCCCAACACCGAATTTGTGCTGCTCATCAATGACGGCAATACCAAGATTTTGAAACTGAACACTATCCTCAATAATGGCATGCGTACCTACGACAATGGGGATTGAACCATCCGCCAAACCTTTCAGTACGGCTTTTCTATCTTTTCCTTTTACTGTTCCGGTAAGAATGGCAACTTTTATACCAAGCGGTTCGAGTAATTCGCTGATGCCCTGATAGTGTTGACGGGCAAGAATTTCGGTGGGCGCCATCATACAAGCCTGGAAGCCATTATCCAATGCAAGGAGCATACTCATCGTTGCAACAATGGTTTTTCCGCTACCCACATCACCTTGCACCAGGCGATTCATTTGTTTGCCCGTTGCGGTATCAATTCTTATTTCGCGCAATACACGTTTTTGGGCATTGGTCAGCGCGAATGGCAAACAATTATTATAAAAATCGTTGAAATGATCTCCTACTTTATCAAAAAAGTAACCGGCCTGAATGGTATGCTGAAGGCGGAGATTGGCAATCTGCATCTGCATCAGGAACAGCTCTTCCCATTTCAGGCGATAACGGGCTTGCTGCATGCTCAATTCTGTTTCCGGGAAATGAATCGTTCGTAAGGATTGATATCTCCCCATCAAATGATTTTCCTGCAGAATATCCTGCGGCAATATTTCTGAAACTTCTGAAGGCTTTAATTTTTCAAATAAAGATTGGGTGATTTTCGCAAAAGAGCGGTTGGAAACACCCATTGCAGTTAATCTTGCTGTAGAAGAATAAACAGGTTGCATTCCCGCTAAAGCATTAGCTCTTGCAAAAGTTTCAAGTTCCGGATGGGTGATACTGTAAGAGCCATTAAAAGAACTTATTTTACCAAAAACAACATACTGCCCATATTCTTCAATGTTCTTTTTTACCCAGGACAGGCTTTGGAACCATACAAGGTTTATCCTGCCGGTATCATCATAAAAAGTTGCGGAAATTCTTCTTTTTCGTCCCTCACCTTCTTCAAAAATATTGACAATCTTACCGGCAAGCTGTACATATTCAGTCGAGTCATTGATCTCAGCAACTTTTGTAACTTTTGTACGGTCGTAATAACGAAACGGATAATGTTGCAGCAAATCTCCGTAAGTAGCAATTTCCAATTCCTTTCTCAATAATTCGGCACGCTGTGGCCCAACACCTTTAAGGTATTCTACAGGAGTATCTAATATGCTTGTTTGTTGGAAAATAGTGGGAATATAATTGTGTAGCTGCAAAAATAATCGAATACGCTTTGTAAAAAAATTGAATTCCATGACCAGAATTTTACAATAAAAAAGCCCCGAAAATATTTCGGGGCTTTTACAAAAAATCATTAATATTATTGTTTGACAAACTTCCGGGTGATGTTTTCTCCGGTTTTATTGTCTTTCAGATTAATCAGGTAAATACCAGACGACAATCCATCAATATTGATTGCTTTGTTAGTGTATTGTTGATCTCCTATAACTTTAGACCCAACAACATTGGTAATACTAACTGTAACATTCTGTAAGTCAGCTTGTGTTTCAATATTGATGTAGGAAGCAGCCGGATTTGGATAAATACGAACAGAATTTAAAATTGAGTTTTCGGAAATGCCGCCAGTTGACTTAATTTCAACAGTTGACTTAAGCGTATCGAAAAGAATGCAATTATCCACTACCAAACGAACATTGTAAGTGCCTGCTGCAGCATAAGTATGAGACGGGCTGGCCAAAATTGAAGTGCCGCCATCACCAAAATCCCATGAATAATTCACCGCATTTGTTGTGGCAGAAGAATTGAATGTAGCAACATTACCCACAACAGAACTTGTAAAGTTTGCATCCGGATCATATTTCCCTACACCATACTTTGGCAGTGAAGAAAAGATGTTTGTAGCTACAATGCCTCGGATTAAAGTAGCATCGATTGGATTGAGTGTATAATTAAATGTAATTAAAGTAGGATCTTTACGATACAAAATTGTATATAAGGTTACAGCAGCAGCAAAAGTACCGGCTTCAGATGGATTTTCATTATCGGGCATATATAAATCAAGGGTGGGTTTTGCGCTGCGGATTTTATTAAATACCAATCCAACTGGTGCTAATAATGCTTCGTTATCAATTGCCATCTGCTGATAACGAATTTCTAGCAGACTGTCCATTCCTTTATAAGTACATACCGGAGGAAATGTCGGACAGTTAACCGGATCACCATTTTTGAAACCCCAGGTTTGAAAGAAGACAGATCGGCCACAAGGATTAAGTTTATGTACCATGCTATCCAATTGATCAGCGTAGGGAAAAACTCCTGATATTACATCTGCATCAGATAAAGCAGGTTTCCGTCCATCGTCTTGTAAAACCACATAATTCCATAAACCTGAAGATAATTTACCGATTGTATTAAAATCACTGACGTGCTCTCTGAAAGATAAGCCCCCCGGTGTGTTCCATTCCGGAACCAATGTATCTCCTGCCGAAGTGACAACGGTATTTAAAACAATTGGAAGCATATTCGTCTCGGTCATTCCATTCCCCAGAAAAAGGACTTTCAATTTTTGATGCTGTGCATTGCCTTGAAGAGCCGATGCAAGGATTAAACAACTCAAAGAGGCACTCTTCAGAAAAGAGGATGGCTTGTAAAAATAATTTTTCATTGATAGTTTAATTTTATAAAAAAATAATGCAGATGTGACGAAGTTAAAGAAATGTTTAAATAAATGCAGGAAATAGCATACCTAATTTACTTAGGTA
>DLGS01000221.1:0-6960 GCA_002482815.1 Bacteroidetes bacterium UBA7688 | reverse complement strand
GGTATGCTTACCTTTGGGTCATCTAAAAATAATGGATAAAGATAAAATTATAAAAGGCAGCCTTTCAACTATCGTCCTTCAATTGATTCAAAATAACAATCAAATGTATGGATATGAAATAACTAAGGCTGTAAAAGAAGCCAGTAAAGGCAAAATGGAGCTTAGCGAAGCTGCCCTTTATCCTACGTTGCATAAGCTTGAAGATGAAGGATTGATTGAAACAGAAACAAAAGTTGTTAATGGCAGAACCAGAAAATATTACAGCTTGACCAAAAAAGGGAATGCAGAAAGTGTTGACCAGCTTGCCATTTTAAAAGATGCCATTGCGTCATTGCAAAATGTTTTAAAATATAAATTGTCAAATGGATAAGATTATACTTGATGAAATGCAGCTTCTTCAGCTAGAAAGATTCATCAGGATTGAAGAAGGTATTAAAGAAGCGGATGTAGTAGATGAAATTCTCGACCATCTTGCATGCAAAACTGAAGAGATGATGAATCAGGATATTTTTCTATCATTCGAAAAAGCTGTACAGGCCGCTTACTACAGTTTTGGCTTTGGTGGTTTAAAATTGATGGGCAAACAATACGAGAAACGTATGAAAAAAGTCGTCTGGAAAGAATTTCGGCATGCAATACCGAGTGTTCTTCAATCAAAAATGATAATTTGGTGTTTTACAGTTTCCACACTCCTTTTTGCACTTACTATTTTTGTTGAAGCGTGTAGAATAAATAATTGGTTGCACCAATTGCTGAGTTTCAGCCTGGCATTAACAATGCTAACCTTTTATAGTATCCAGTTTTACAGCTCTTTTATCTCAAAAAAAGGATTAGCTGATTATGCCTTTGATAAAAACATTCTGATGTGGCAGAAAAAAATTGTGAGATTACCAAGAATTGATACGCTATATCTCTTATTCTTTCTTGTATTACCATTTATAAAATTAAATCCACATTTCTTTCTGTTGATTTTTTTGATAATGAGCCTTCTAAGTTTGGTCAATAGTCGTGCCAAAGAAGAAACAATGAACAGAATGAAATTAAAACTCGGAAAAGCTGCATAAAATGGATGCTATTATCTTGACTACACAACAGCTGGAAACCTTAAAAAGGTTCATCATAAACATTGCATCAGTATTTTCAAGTTAGGTGTAATAAGTTCGCTCGCAAAATTCACAATGTTCCTAAAATGAGAATGCGGTTTAGCCAGTTATCCATTCCGACCTAAGCTTTTCTCTGCAATAATTCTTTAATAGAATGAACCGACCAGAATCGAAAAAGGAAAAGCAGCAGTAAGGCAATTGCAAGAAATATTCCGGTTTTTATTTCCCAGAAAAATGAAGTTTGTACTATTAATAAAGCAACCGCTGCAGTGCTTACAAAAAATCCGAGGTGTGCAAGCAACCAGCGGAAATTATGGGGCAGGACAAATATTTTGTGGGCGTAAATAATCACTACCCCCGCAACAACCCATTCTGTTATTAACACAGAATAGGCGGCCCCTAAAGCCTGAAACTGTGTGATAAATATCCAGTGCAACAGTAAATTGAGAGCAACAATACATGCTGAAATTTTATTCAACAGCTTAATGTTTCCATTTGCTGTCAGCAAGGTTGAATAAATATACATCAGACAATAAGCAGGAAAACTTGCCATCAGCAAACCAAAAATCAATCCGTCATTCTCTCCGCTTTCTTTCTGATACAACATCTGCATAATTTCATTGCCAAAGCATAATGCTGCAATTGATGCGATAAAGGCAAGCGGCATCATAATATTGACAGCCAGCCGTATGGTAGATTTAATTTCTTCCTTCCCGGCAAGCATTTTAGCAAACATCGGCAGTAAAATACCGGAGAACATTACACCAAAAATATTGGCCACATCCAGCAATCTGAATGCTGATGCATAAATGCCTGCCTGATGTTTTCCTTCACTTCCACAGAGACGTTCAATCATTACAGTATCTGCCCGCATATAAACCGACATCAAGAAAATAAGCAAAGCGAAGGGTGAACTTTTCACCAGAACATCTTTGATAAGTTTTGGTTTAAACGAAAATTCAATTTCTCCGGGAGCCAGTTTTAATAATACAACCAAGGCAATAATTGAAGCAATCAGATAACAAACGATTTGGCTCCACACAAACCATTCAATTTTAAACTGACCAAAATATTGCGGAAGCAACAATAAGGTACCGCAAACGACAATCAACAACAAACGATCAATCACTGCCAAAACACCATCTGTACGAAAATGATGTAAGGCAGCTACATTTCCCCTCAAAAAAAACAAGGTGGAATTCAATACCTGTATACCCATTACACCAGCCAGTAAAGAAATTTCTGAAGAACGATAACCCAACAAAATTGCCAGTGCAATAACAACAATTGTATACACACCGGTAAGGATAAGGCGTGTCCATAACATGGAAGATAGCAAAACCGAAAGACGCTCCGGGTTGGAAGCTACCTCTTTACTGTTGTATTGGTTTAATCCAAAATCCAACAGAATCTGAAAAATAATCCCAAGGTTAAATAAAGCCTGAAATGCACCATAACTGGAATAACCCACTCGTATCTGTACATTTCTGTCAATAAAAAATATCCAGACTGCCTTTACCAGGACGTTTACGACCAGAACAAACAGGAGATTTTTTACTAATTGTTGACGCACCGGCTAGATAGATTGATTGGTCTGAAATTTTTGAAAGAAAAACAGGCAGTAAAAATATACTTTTGCACGCAATAATATGAAGATAGCTGTCAACACAAGATTATTACTGAAAGGAAAACTGGAAGGTATAGGCTGGTTTACTTACCAAACACTCAAACTGTTGGTGGCAAACCATCCTGAGCATGAATTTATCTTCATCTTTGACAGACCCTATGATCCATCTTTTATATTTGGTAAAAATGTGACACCGGTTGTAATCGGACCACCGGCACGCCACCCCGTTTTGTTTTATTTGTGGTTGGATTGGAGCGTTTCATTTGTTTTACGGAAATACAAAGCAGATGTTTTTTTAAGTCCCGATGGTTTTGGATCACTCAATACCAAAGTGCCTACCTGCCTGGTCATTCACGATCTTGCATTCGAGCATTTTCCGGAACACCTCAAAACCAGTCATAGTTTTTATTTCAGAAAATTCACTCCTCGCTTTGCTCAAAAAGCAAAACGGATTGTAACAGTTTCAGAATATTCCAAAACAGATATCTCAAGGAGATACAATATTCCTGAATCCAAAATTGCGGTAAGTAATAATGCTGCGCATAAAGAATATGTTCCCTTAAGCTGGGATGTCTGCGAAAAGATAAAAGCTCAGTACACCGATGCTTGCGAGTATTTTGTTTTTGCCGGCGCACTGCATCCAAGAAAAAATGTAGTGAACTTACTGAAAGCGTTTATTCGTTTCAAAAAAAGAAACCGTAGTAATATGAAACTTGTAATTGTTGGCCGTATGGCCTGGAATTATAAGGAAGTTGTTGAAATGAAAAATGATATGCCGTTCAAAGAGGATGTCATTTGGCCCGGATATCTTGATGTGTCTGAGCTCGCAAATGTAATAGGCGCAGCATATGCATTGGTGTATGCCTCTCTTTTCGAAGGTTTCGGTATTCCAATAATAGAAGCCTATAAATGCGGCGTCCCTGCAATTGTAAGTAACACATCCAGTATGCCAGAAGTGGCCGGCGATGCAGCATTAACGGTAGACCCAAATGATTACAGAGACATTGCTGAAAAGATGACACTGTTGTATAAAGATGAATCATTAAGAAATAAGCTGGCAGCAAAAACACAGGAACAGGCAGCAAAATATACCTGGGAAAATGCAGCAGAAATTTTGTGGGAAAACATTTTGCTCTGCGCAGAAAAGTAAAAAATAAATAAGCCATTGTATTGCTACAATGGCTTAAATTTTGAATGATACAGTAAAGGCTTTCGCCCACGGTATCCTCGAGGTTTGGCACCGGGACAAAGTTACTTTTTAAAATGCAATGAAGGCGTAATTATTGAAAATGATTTGCAAAAACATTCTGCTGAATAAAATAAGACCAATGATTTGAGAACTGAATTTTCGAAGGTTTATAAATAAAAAAAGAGCCATCCTAATAGATATTAGGACGGCTCACTTACTAACCCATTAAATTCACAACTTGCAACAAAGGTAAGTATTTAAGTGGAAGGAAAAAAGATTTTTAGCAATTTGCGTGTTATAAAATTTTTATTAAACCTTCAGAAAATTCTATTATTGTTATTTATAAGATATGACGTATGTAATAAAATGACATTTCCCAACGCTCTACTTATCCCTTTTCCTCAAAAACACTTAACTTGGGTCAAATTTCCGCTATGTTCCGAAAGGCATTTCTGATTGCAAGCCTGTCAATCCTATCCAAAAACATTGAAGCTCAACCACTTTCTGTTTATACCGATGTACAAAACCAGGTTATGGTATATGATAACGGGGTAATCAGGAAAGTAGATTACCTGCAACCAATTGATATGAAAGTTGGCAGAATTGCGATACCATATGTAGATAATTCAAATAACTTCAAGGTCTACTATAAAGGTGGCGTAAGAAAATTAAATACAGGATTTACAACCAATTATGTAGCCAGCGATTGTTTAGTGGCTTTCCTGAATGCTACTTCCTTAAATGTTTTCGATAGAGGTGAAGTGAAGAATCTCAGCCGTTTATGCACGAGTTATTTTGCCGGCGACAGCCTGATTCTTTATTTTGATGGTAGAAATCAACAATATAACGCTTACTACAATGGTGCCGTTCTTGCGGTTGAACCATTTTTGGCCGATGTAAACGGTGGAATTGAACAAATTCAGGTAAAAAGCAATATAGCCGCCTATGTAAATTACGCCAATCAATTTCACTTGTTTTACCACGGAGCTATTATCAATCAGGAGGCTTATCCCGTTAGTTCATTTCAGGCTGGCAGAAATACAGTGGCTTATGTAGATGCAGGAAATCAATTTAAAGTTTTTTGGGATGGAACGACGCAAACTTTAGAAAGTTTTCCGCCCCAATCCTACAGTGTAGGTTGCAATATGGTCGCCTATGTCTCAGTTGACGGAAATTTCAATATATTTTTTAAAGGAAAGGTTTATAAAGTAGGTTTTTTCAAACCGGAATACCAGGTTTCTGATTTCGTATGCCTTTACAAAGATGCAAGCGGATACAGCAAAGTTTTTCAGGATGGCATTACAACAACGCTGGAACCCTATATGCCGGAAAAATATCTTGCCCAATATAATTCAGTCGCCTATTTTGACCGGAATAATGTGTTGAAATTGTATTGCAATGGAGAAGTAAATGAAGTAACCAGTGCTATAGCCCCGGGGCAAAACAACTGGACCCTGTCCTATGATGTGGTGATGTATCAGGTAGGTACCAACTTTTTTAAATTCTATCATCAGGGAAGAGAATATTAACCACTAAAATTTTCAAATATTTTTAAATGAAGAAGCAATTACTTACAGTTGCCGTTTTGGCCGGAGGTGCGGCTATGGCGCAGAGCAAAATGACTCCGGAAATGTTGTGGAGCCTGAACCGTGTAAGCGCCGGAGCGCTAAGTGCCGATGGCAGGAGTGTCTATATTTCAAGTAAAAAATATGACCTTAAAACTGAGAAAGGAAATACAAAACAATTTGCGGTAAATATTGCTACCGGCAAAAAAACACGTTATAACAGCGCAGAAGGAAAAAATATTTTTCAACAAACTGAAAACGTATGGTATGCAAGTGATGATAATTTTATCTACCGCAGCACCGATGAAGGAATAAGCTGGGCAAACCTGAGAGCAGTTATCAAAGATGCAGATAATTTAAAAATTTCACCGGACGGCAAATATATTGCTTATAGTAAAGAGGTGTTGGTTGAACCAACTTTGGCCAAAGATGTTTACAAAGACATGCCTAAAAGCACCGCTCAGATTTATACTGATTTAAATTACCGTCATTGGGATAAATGGAGCGATGGAAAATTTGCTCATGTTTTTATCGAACCGGTAAAAGGTGGGTCAGCAAAAGATTTATTGCAGGACATGCCATTCGATTGTCCTCAAAAACCACATGGCGGTGCAGAGGATTTCATGTGGAGTCCGAACAGTGATGCTTTGGTTTATGTCTGCAAGAAAAAATCCGGCAAAGAGTACGCTATCAGTACCAATACCGATTTGTATTTATACAACATCAGCACTGCCAGCACTGTCAATCTTACAGAAGGAATGATGGGATATGATATGAATCCGGCATTCAGTGCAGATGGCAAATTCCTGGCTTTTACCAGTATGAAGACGGATGGTTTCGAAGCCGATAAAAATGATATTGTGGTGATGGATATGGCTTCAAAATATAAGCGGAACATGACATCTCATTGGGATGAAACGGTTGGGGGATTTACCTGGAGCAAAAACAATACTGAAATCTATTTCACTGCTCCCTGGAAAGGAACTGAACAATTATTTTCAGTAATGGTTCCGGGAAATCTGATGGCAAGAAACCTGCCGGTAATTGACCAGATTACAGAAGGCGATTTTGATATTGCCGGCATTGTTGGCGAAGCAAAAAATGAAATCATTGTCAGCAGAACGGATTGGAATCATGCAGCAGAGATTTATGCTGTAGACAAAGAAAATGGTGGTATGCGTGCAATTACGCAGGAAAATGATGCGATGTATTCTACCATTAAAATGAGCAAAATATCAAAACGTTTCATCAAAACAACTGATGGTAAAGAAATGTTTGCCTGGGTAATTTATCCACCTGACTTTAATCCTAACAAAAAATACCCCACCCTCTTGTATTGCCAGGGAGGACCACAAGGTGCTTTATCACAATTTTACTCCTTCCGCTGGAACTTTCAGCTGATGGCTGCTAAGGGTTACATTGTTATTGCGCCCAATCGCAGAGGGATGCCGGGCTGGGGTGTGAAATGGAACGCAG
>DLGS01000108.1:147-2559 GCA_002482815.1 Bacteroidetes bacterium UBA7688 | reverse complement strand
AAATTGGTGGTCAGAGAATGAATTGAAATTCCGAACCGGCTCGTTTGTGATAATGAGGTGAACGAAAGTGAGATCAAAAGCAATAATGTTGCTATTGCTTTTTCTACTGTTTTAATTGGTAATTGCATAACTATTCTATTTTATTTATAAGTGATCAATGAATAATTGGTTCGTGACAAATATGAGGTACATGACACTATTATGTGCATTCATTTTATTATAGTTTATGTGATCAGAAACTTTCTTCGATCAACTCTTTGTTTATCATCAGTCCGGTTGTTGTACCCATTGAGACAGCATTTGCTACCGTACGCATTCTGGTAGTATTGTCTCCACAGGCATATACACCGTGAACCGTTGTTTTCTGTGCAGCACCTATTTTAAAGTAGCCCTCTGTCGTTAGCTCACAATTTAAGGATTGAGGAATGGTTGAATGTTGCACAAAAGGAAGTCGTGTATACAAGGCTTTCAGAGGTACTTTTTTCCCATCTTTCAAAACGATGTTTTGGATATAGCCATGCCGGTGTTCCAGTCGTTCAATTTCTGTTTCTATTATTTTGATGCTATGATTTAGAAGTTTGTTTGTCTGCTGTTGGGTAAGCGTTGACTTTCCGTCCGTGTAAAGGGTTAAATCATTTGTCCAATTAGATATCAGGGATATTTGTTCAAACCCAATGTCACCATTTGCCAGGATACCTGTCTTTTGGTGTTTCACTTCATAGCCGTGGCAATAGGGGCAATGAAGCACACTAATTCCCCAGGATTCGGCAAAGCCAGGAATACCCGGCATGATATCTTTTATGCCTGTTGCAAACACCAGTTTTCCGGTTGTGAATGTTTCGCCGGTCTTTACCTGTATTTCAAAACCATTTTCGGTTTTGCTGCCAGCCGTCGCCAAGCCATTCAGAAAATCTACTGTTTTATACATCTGTACCTGCTGCCTGGCAAGGCCGGCAATTTCTTTCGGTGTTTTTCCATCGTTGGTCAGGAAATTGTGTGAATGAGGTGTTTGTATATTGCAGGGATTTCCGCTATCAATAATCAGCACTTTTCTTAGCGCCCTGCCCAATGCCATACCTGCGGCCATACCTGCATAGCTGCCTCCAACTATAATGGTAAGCTCCCCCAAAAACAGTACGGTTTAAAAGAAGACAAAAATGTTTAATTTTAAAACCGTAAAAGATGAAAAAAAGCACATTTAGTCCTGCTCAGATAGCAGGCATTCTCAAAGAATTTGATAACGGCAAAAGTGCCGAAGAGATTAACCGTGATCACGGGGTAAGTAAAGCCAGTTTGTATAAGTGGCGTCAGCGCTATGGAGGTATGGAAGCTTCTGAACTCAAAAAGATAAAAGAGTTGGAAGAAGAAAATGTTCGTCTTAAACGGATGTATGCCAACCTGGCCATGGAGTTAGACGTTGCAAAATACATTATTGAAAAAAAGCTTTAAAGCCTTGTGATAAACGAACAATCGTAGATCAGGTTCGTAAGGAGCGGCCTAAAGACATCAGCAAGGCGTGTCGCATACTAAACATAAGCCGTAGTTCACTTCATTATAAATCTGTAAAAAATGATCATACTGTGATCCATCTGTTGCAGCATCTTGCGCAAACCGTGGAAGGAGAAGGTTTTTGGAAGTTCTACGCCAGGCTTAGGTTGCAGGGTCACAGGATCAACCATAAGCGTGTATACAGGATTTATAAGCAATTAGGATTACGAATGAGGCGTAAAGCCAGGAAACGTCTGCCTGCACGCTCCAAAGAAAAGCTGGAAGTGCCAGCGTCCTTTACCCAAACCTGGAGCATAGATTTTATGAGCGATGCATTAAGTAATGGCAGAAAGTTCAGGTCGTTTAATGTGATAGACGATTTTAACCGTGAAGTACTTTTTATAGAAAATGATTATTCACTAAAAAGCAGCCGTGTATTGTGGGTATTAAGGCACCTGATATCCCGGTACGGCAAGCCTGAAAAAATACGTATGGATAATGGTCCGGAATTTATTGCCAGGATAGCAGGGCTATGGAGCCACGCAAATGAAATTGATTTTAAATATATACAGCCAGGTAAGCCATCTCAAAATGCCTACATAGAAAGGTTTAACCGCACTTATCGAGAAAAGGTACTGGATGCATATTTATTCGATACCCTGGATGAGGTTCGGGAAGTGACGGTAGGATTTGTAAATGATTACAACCGCCATCGGCCACATGATGCCCTGAAAGGATTGCCACCAGCGCTCTACAGAGAAAAAATGGAAGGGGCATACCAACCCGTTTCTCCTGGGCTCCGTTCCGCTTCGGCTACGCCTTCGCTTCACTACGCCCAGGAGAAAACTATTTCACAATGAAAAATATTCTACTTTTAAACTGTACTAAAAATGGGAAGCCTTTACCGGGTCTGTAGTGTATTAC
>DLGS01000108.1:0-138 GCA_002482815.1 Bacteroidetes bacterium UBA7688 | reverse complement strand
TACGCATTTATCTCAAGACAAAATGAATATATCCAATATCAAAATAAAAGACTTGACTACAACTCAAAAGTTCGAGCTCTTGACAATGAAAGAGAACAGCTCTATGAAGACTTAAAGATAATCAAAGAAGATGCTGAC
>DLGS01000160.1 GCA_002482815.1 Bacteroidetes bacterium UBA7688 | reverse complement strand
AAAACATAAAACTCATTGTTAACATCAGGTTTGTACCAGTTGTTATTTTGTTGTACATCCCAGGTTATTTTGCTGCCTTTGATAGCCGGTGACGTTCCCGGCTGAGCTTTTCCTTCATTCCCACAGGAAGAAAAAAGAACTGTGATAGCTGACATTACGGTAAGTACAATCTTACCTGGCAATTTTTTTTGAGAAGAAATGAAGGTGCGCATAAAATCATTTTTAGAAGTGTGAAAATGTTCCTTAAAAAATGAAGATTGCAGGCACAAAGAATTTCCACAAGAAAAGTTGTGAAAGAAATGATAAGGTGCAAAGCCGGACTTTTGCAACCTTTTTAATCCTGATAAGATTAGCTCAACAGCAAAGCAGAAACGGCATAATCCGCCAACAGAATAAGAATGCAGCTCACAACGACTGCAGTTGTTGAAGCTTTACCAATTTCCAGGGCACCACCCTTAACATAATAGCCATAATAAGCAGGAATCGCAGAAATGATAAATGCAAATGCAAATGCTTTCGACATGGCAACAACAAGATTGTATGGCACGAAACCTGTAGTAATCCCCTGAGTAAATTGTTGGTCGCTGAGAATATTACTGGTAACACCGGCGATATATCCCCCAAAAATACAAATCGCAATGGATAGAATCACCAGACATGGGACCATTATAAGCGCTGCAATTATCTTAGGTAATACCAGATAAGTTTTGGTATTAATTCCCATGATTTCCAAAGCATCTATCTGTTCACTAACACGCATGTTGCCCAATTCCGAAGCAATTTTACTTCCTACAACACCAGCCAATACAATGCATATCAAAGTCGGAGACAGTTCCAGAATAGCAGTATCGCGTGTGAGCTGGGCAATAATATATTTAGGTACCCAAGGACTGATTAATTGATAGGCTACCTGAAGTGTCAATACCATTCCTAAAAAGATAGAAATAACCAGCACAATAGGAAGTGAGCGAATGCCAATGTCATTGCATTGCACCATAAATTCTTTCCAGTACACTTTGCCATTTTCAGGACGGCTGATGCCACCTTTCAACATTAACGCAATGCGTCCGGTATGTTCAAAAAATCGTCCTAAAATCATAATTACAAATATAAGGTTATCGTTGACTATTCTTCTGTTTCCACCAATTTCAATTCTACTTTTTCTGCAGAATTGTTGTGGGTGTTCAGAATCGTAATTTCATAGTTTTGAAGTTCAAACTTGTCGGTCATTTTCAACTCGTGCGGATGATGGTAGGCAATCAACCCCGCTAAAGTCTCGTAATTTTCATTCTCGTCAAATTTGTTGGGCAACAACTTGTTGATATCAATCAGGGAATGATGCGCACTGACAATAAACGTTCCATAATTCGTTGATTCAACTACAGGCTTTTCATTATCGTATTCATCCTGAATTTCACCAACCAGTTCTTCCAGAATATCTTCCATAGAAACAATTCCAGTCACATCACCTACCTCGTCAGTTACGATGGCCAGATGAATGTGTTTTTTCTGAAATTCCTTCAGCAAATCTTTGATTTTTTTACTGGCGGAAATAAAATAAGCCTTTCGGCAAAGTGGCAATATAGGCCCCTGTTGATTCACATTAGGGTCCATAATACAACGCATCAAATCTTTGGTATAAATAATGCCCTTAATGTCATCCAGCTCAGTACCACAAACCGGATAACGGGAATAACCCTCTTTAATGGCGAAATCCATTGCCTGCTCAATTGTATAATCAGCCGGCACCGCAGTAATGTTCTTTTTCGCAGTAAGAATATCCCACACCCGGCGGTCATCAAAATCAAAAACGTTCTGAATCAATTCCCGCTCTGTCTCTTCTATTGCCCCACCTTCGTGACTTTCGGTAATAATCATTTTCAATTCCTCTTCCGAGTGAATTTCATTGCCATGCAATGGTTTTATACCTACCATACGAAGCAGAAAGCTTGCCAGACCATTCATCAGCCAGATAACAGGGCGCAAAACAAAATAAAACACCCGCAATGGCCAGGCAATGGCAAAAGTTGTGCCTGCCGGAAACCTGATGGCAATAGACTTTGGAGCAAGCTCTCCAAAAACAATATGCAAAATGGTAATGATGGAAAACGCAACCGGAACTGCAGCTTTGTGTGCAGTCGCTTCAGCAATGTTTAGATTTAGCATTCCGAACACTTCCAGTATAATACGGGTCATGACGCCTTCGCCTACCCAACCAAGACCAAGACTGGCCAGGGTTATACCCAATTGAGTAGCAGCAAGGTAAGCATCCAGGTTACTGACAATATTTTTGGCGGTAAGCGATAGCGATTTGCTCACTTTGGCCACATCTATCTGGGAGGAACGAACTTTAACTATCGCAAATTCGGCGGCTACAAAAAAGCCATTTAAAACAACTAAAAAAAGTGTGAGTATAAGGTCTGCAATCATATTGCAACAAATTTTTCTGCCTCATTATCAGTTCATCCAAAACCGGACCTGAGCATGAAGGCATTTTTTGTAGGGACAAAGATAAGGGATGAACAACAAATGAAAAGTCTTGTAAAATATACCGTTGTCTTAATATTTCAGGATAAAATGCTGCTTTACCAGAAAATCCTTTCGAAAAAATAAGATTCCCATTTCAAAAATATCTATTGACAACTTCACTTCCTGATTTTGACATAAACCGGCCCATTCGCTGTATTTATTCTCTGCAGAATTAATATTCAACACAACAACGATATCATTTTCTTTGTAAGGAAATCTTAACGCAGAACTTTCAGTATAAACATACAGAACCGGTATAGATTTATCATTAACCAAAATCCTGTTTTGATTTCCAAAGCGAAGAGAATTTACACCGTAATAATTACAAATCCTATCTACAATGATTCTTTGCCGTTCAGCAAGATCACACCAATCCGGAACCATAGACTTTCCGGCTGGAGTCTTTCCATTCAGTACTTTCCCGATAAAATCGAAAACAAAAGGAGAATGAACACCATGGCGACTTTTGGCCTTTAACCGGTATTTTATTTTTTGACAAAAAGAAAACAAATTCACAGGTCAGGATTGGATTCTTTTATAGTGTTGAAATGTAAAACTGTAATTGTGATTTTCGTCTTCGGCATGAAATTCCTCCCATACTTTTTGCCATTCATTTTCTTTCAATTCAGGAAAAAAAACTTCCCCGTTCTCCAGAATCGTATGTACGCGTGTCAGAAAAATCTGGTCAATTGTGTGCAGATATTCAGCAAAAACGACTCCGCCGCCAATCACACAAACTTCCTCTGTATTATGCTGCTCCAGAAAAGTAATTGCTTCTTCATACGTGCTGAAATGCAATACACCTTCCGGCAGGGAAATTGAATTTCGGGAAAGAACAATATTCAATCGTTTAGGTAATGGTCTGCCCAAGGATTCAAATGTTTTGCGGCCCATCAAAACCGGTTTCCCCAATGTTACCTTTTTAAAAAATTTCAAATCGTCGGACAAGTGCCAGGGTAACTGATTATTGATGCCAATCACATTATTTTCGGAAGCTGCTACAACGATGGTACGAATCATAAGAATACTATTCTGAATAGTGCGCAAAGATAAAGGATTGCAGCAATGTCTGTTTTGCGCAGAAAAATTGTAGGTTTGAACGATTGAATTACCTGAATTAAAGATGCCTTTATTGTCATTCAAGACCTTTTGCAAACCTCTTGTACTTTTTCTTTTTTTGATTTGCCTGAATACATTTAAGGCAAATGCTCAAAAAGGGAAGGAAGGTTTTGGACTGGAAATTAACGCAATGGGTGGCCGTATATTCAAACATACTTCCCGCTTTACCGGGCCGATTCCATCCTTTTCATATGGAACAGACCTTAATTTTCTGTGGAAAACGAATGGCAAAGCCAGCTGGCAACAGCGTCGGTGCTACCCCACTGTGGGAGTCGGCATTACATATACCTTTTATGACAAAGAAGTCTATGGTCAAAGTGTCGGAATCTATCCAAACCTCGAATTACCCCTTATCCGGCGGCAAAAACTGGAATGGACCTTTCGATTCGGGATGGGTCTGGGATATATCAGCAAACATTATTCACCATTTGCCCCCGATTGGGACACGCTGAACAATGCTATGGGAGCGCATATCAATAATTTCAGCCTTTTATCATCAGACTTTCGGTATCACATCAACAAGCATTGGGATTTGCAGGCGGGAATCAGCTTTACGCATATGTCTTCAGCCAAATTCAGATTACCCAATCTGGGTGTAAACTATTTGGGTGGCCATATCGGATTCCGCTATTTCCCCAACACATCGCAGCCCAATAAAATTGTACGCAAACTCCAACCTTTGCGTAACAGGTATTTATTGCAATTGCGCCAGGGAATTGCGATGTCAACCGGAGAAAGCAGAGGCAGTGCCGCAACGCCGGTTTACCTCAGTTCCTTGTATGTCAGCAAACGATATTGGGGAAAGAACAAACTCTTTGCCGGAATCGATTATTCCTATCACCAAAGCGTCTACGATTTTCAACGGATACAAGGAATTAACCTTGGTGAGGAAAAAAAATACGCCTGGAAATCCGGTGTTTTTTTAGGTCATGAGTTCCTGTATGGCAGAGTGGGCTTGCATTTGCAAATTGGCGGATATATTCACCAGGCTCTATTAGGCAATGCTCCCATTTATCAAAAACTGGGTATGAACTGGTACATTATTCAGAAAGAAACCGGCC
>DLGS01000101.1 GCA_002482815.1 Bacteroidetes bacterium UBA7688 | reverse complement strand
ACAGGTCTCAGGGTGCGGGGTACAGATGGTACACGCATCAATGTTACTTTAAATGGTATACCTGTTAATGACGCAGAGTCCCAGGGCACTTTCTTTGTAAACCTTCCTGATCTGGCATCATCCGCAGGTAGTATCCAATTGCAGCGTGGCGTTGGTTCTTCCACAAACGGAGCTGCTGCATTTGGCGCCACGCTTAGTATCAGTAATATGGAGCAGTTAAGCAAAGCCGGTGGTGAATTGAATATCAGCGGTGGTAGCTTTAATACTCAGAAATATACACTGAAAGCTGGTACAGGTCTATTGGATAATGGTTGGCAATTTGACGTTCGTTTATCGAAATTAAGTTCTGATGGTTTTATTGAACGTTCTGCCAGTGATTTGAAAGCTGCCCAGATAATCGCCGGATGGCAAATCACGGAAAAGACAAAATTCCGTTTTCAGGTATTGACTGGTGCGGAAAAAACCGGCCAGGCCTGGAATGGGGTTTCACAGGATTCGCTCAAAACCAATCGTCGTTACAACGAGCTTGGACAAAAAGCAGATGGCACTTTTTACAATAATCAAACAGATAATTACGGACAAACGTATTATCAGGCATTTTTGGACCATAATTTTAAAAAGAACTGGAGCGGGAACATCGGCTTGTTTCTTACCCGCGGAAAGGGATATTATGAAGAATACCGCCTGGGCGAAAAGTTTAAAAACTACGGCTTGTCAGACTTTACTACAGCTGCAGGAGATACTTTTACAAGCACAGATATGGTTCGCCAATTGTGGCTGGATAATTATTATTATGGTGGAGTGTACGGTTTGCAATATTCGAAAGGTAAAACTCAATTGAATATAGGCGGGTCGGTTACACAGTATTCAGGACTGCATTATGGTATTGTAAAATATGCGGCATACGGTGTACCTGCTGATCATAACTGGTATCGGAATGATGCGATGAAAAATGATTTTAACCAGTTTGTGAAATTGCAGTATAACGTTACACGAAAGCTGACATTGTATGGAGATGCGCAGATTCGGTTTGTATCCTATTTTATGAATGGCTTCCGGAAAAATCCATCTTTGTCGCCTGCTGTGGATTACACTTTTTTCAACCCGAAAGCGGGGGCAAATTATATGTTGCAGGACGAAAAAAATCGTCAGCAAAGGGTTTATGCCTCTTTTGCTATGGCAAATAAAGAACCAAATCGTGATGATTTTGAAGCATCGCCAACCAAACTGCCCATGCCGGAGCAATTGCTAAACATTGAAGCCGGTTATGAAATTACCCTCAAAAAATGGAGTGCATTGGCAAACGTTTATCTGATGAATTATAAGAATCAACTGGTGCTGAACGGACAGGTAAATGATGTGGGTGCTTACACACGTATCAATGTTGATAAAAGTTATCGCGCAGGTTTAGAATTGGTGGCCAGTGCACAGGCAGCAAAATGGTTAAACATTTCAGGAAACATTACCTTCTCTCAGAATAAAATCAAAAATTTCAACGAGTATACGGATGATTATGACAATGGTGGTCAGCAACTAATTCAACACAGTAATACGAACATCGCTTTTTCTCCAAATGTAATCGCTGCCGCAGACCTGGGTTTTAAACCGTTTTTACACTTTCGCTACGGAGCTTTGCGTGCCTTGGAACTTAACTTGCTTGGAAAACATGTCGGCCGGCAGTACCTGGATAATACGAACGATAAAAACCGTAGCATTTCCGATTATACTTTATTTGACTTAAGAGCAAGATATGTTTGGAACATTAAAGAACACAGTGCATTGGTTTTTACTGTTGCAGTGTATAATGTGCTAAACAGGGCTTACGAGAGTAATGGTTACAACTACAATTATATCAGCGGCGGCTCTACCACAGTATCCAATTATTATTACCCGCAGGCGGGACGTTATTTCCTGGCCGGAATAGGGTTTAGATTTTAATTTTTTGAGCAAACGGGTTTGAACAATTTGAGGTCATCTGAAAATTTCGGATGACCTCATTGTTTTTGTCATTTGTGGTTGCCCTAATGAAAACCAAAACGCTTATCCCGTAGAAACTCTTTATCGGATAAGGTCAGCAAAAAAGCAACCATGTCAACCTTTTCATCAGGAGTAAGATAAATTCCTTTCTTTAATGCAGGACTTAGTGTCGGCCCATGCTGGATACCACGGATATAATTGTTCAATACCTGGCCAAGCGTTTTGAATCTGCCGTCGTGCATGTAAGGATAGGAGTATTCTATATTTCGTAAAGTGGGAACTTTGAAACGCAATAAATCAGATTGCTTTCCGGAAATCTTTATTCTCCCCCAATCGTTCAGCTCATCGTCAATCATAAGGCCGTTATTTTCAAATGTTCCATTGGTAAATAGGGGTTCAGTATGACAGGATGCGCAATTCTTTTTAAATAATGTGTAACCTTTTTTCTCCTGATCAGAAAAGGTTTTCGAACCGTTTTTTACGCTATCGTATTTTGAATTGCAACTTACAATCGTAAGCATAAATTGGGATAAGGATAGCAAAACAGCATCTTCTGAAATACCTGAGGAACCATAGACATCGCCAAACAGTTCACGATATTTTGGATCGGCTTGTAACTTTTTCAAAATCCCTGGTATCGTTTCATCCATCTCCAAAGGGTTGCATATGGGTGTTCTGGCTTGTTCATCCAGATTGTTTACTGAGCCGTCCCACATGAAATGTTTGCTCCAGGCCAGATTGAATAAAACAGGTGAATTCCGGGTTCCGATTCTGTCTTTAATGCCATGACTCAGGTTGTGGTCCACATGGGTAAAAGCGTTAAAAGGTGAATGGCAACTCGCGCATGAAATAGTACTGTCTTTGGAAAGGATTGGATCGTAAAATAATCGCCTTCCTAATGCAATTTTTTTTGAGTCTAATGGTTTTTTTTGAAAATCATAAATGGGTTTTGGCCAGCCAGCAGGTATCTCAGGTTTGTAAAAAGACGCATTTCGGAATGCCATTGCCACAATAGCAAAAGCCAATCCCATTAAAATAAAAGTCTTCTTCATTTGTGTGCAAAAATGCAATTGAATTTCTTATTTAGACCATTTATAAGGAAATATCCTTCGCCTGGCAGCATTTTTTATTTCCGATAAAAAGTTGGAAAAGAATCAGTAAGGCTTGTAGTACAAAAAAATCGACACAATAAATAATTTCAGATTTTTTTTTGTTTTAACTTAGCTACACCTGAAAGGGAACTTTTTTATGGGTAAAACTATTTTCTATGAAAAAAAATAAGTACTTATTAATCCTGATTGCTCTTTTGTTTTTAACCTCATTTTCCTCGGTTGCACAGATTGTTGCCTCTGATGCATTTCTTCAGGGTAATTTTGTTGAAATTGGTGTTGGGCCTGGCGGTTATTATGGAACTACTGGAAATGCTCCTGCAGGATATCACCCCCGCACCCCGGGACCCACTTTGGGTTTTGTTGCCGATCCGGATAAGGATGGCTGGACGGCAGGCATTCCTAATTACTGTGGAGATTACTTCGTTCCCGGTTTCCCTCAGGAAGGCTGGGATATTCAGGTGGGATCATCCTGGGCAAAAGCCTGGTTGAGTGGCATGACCGGTGGAATAAGTGGTGCCAATGTTTCTTACACAGCTACAGCAACTGATATTAAGGCGGTTTGGCAAGGTACTTATGGAGGACTTGCCTTACGTCAGACAACTATTTTGAAAAAGAATAAGGTATATTTTTTGATTAAAATCACAATGAAAAATACGACCTCAGCTCCTATTAAAGATATTTATTATGACCGCACGCTCGATCCGGATAATGCGTCTACTATGGGGGGGTTACCTGGTGTTGTGACAAGTACCGGAGCAACAACAAAGAACACAATTGAGTTTAAATTACCCAATGCCAAATCCAAATCTCTTGTGTCAGCAATTGCTGCCCTTACTGTACAGAAAGATTTGGGCGGTGGCTTGCTGGATACAGTTGATTATCCTGTTTATCTGGGTATTGGCTCAAAAGATTGCCGTGCCAAACCTTATATTCTTTCCGGTGGTCTTACTCCATCTACAACTGATTCGCCGAGCCGCCTTTATAAGAACGATAATAGCATGACTCATTTATTTGATTCAGGCGAGACGAATACAATTGATGCTGCAACCGGTCTGATATTTAATATCACCAATTTAAATCCCGGAGATAGCACCAGCTTTTTTATGGCCTACGTTTTAAGTACGGCTGACCTGGATTCTGCTTTTGCTGATATGGCTCCGGTTTGGGAGTATGATGGTAAAAAATATGAATCTGGCGATACAGTAAAAATGTGTCGAAATAAAGCTGCACCTGACGAAAAGAAAGTGCTCAATATTTTTGGAGGGGATGATTACACATGGAACTGGGAGTCGAAGCCTGGTCTGAAGAACTTATCCGGTACGCTCAACGAGATAACTTTGAACAACACACCTGTTACCTATATTGCCAGGCCAACAGAGTCTTTTGGGTGTTTAGATTCAATGAGAATAACCATCATGCCTTATGTTGATCCTGATCCTCCAACCACTGTTACGCCTATTTATTATTGTCAGTATGATGCTGCTGTTCCATTAACTGCTAACACTTCTTCTGCTGGTGCTTTCCGTTGGTATACAACCCCTACAGGAGGCACTCCGGCTGCTACTATTACGCCAAATGTACTGGCTGCCGGATCACAAATTTTCTATGTTTCTGTAGCAAATGGTATTTGCGAAAGTTCCCGCACCCCCTTACAGGTTATAACAAGGGCAATACCCAAGCTTGATAATTTTACATTTACCCCTCCTACTTATTGCGGAGCTAAAAATGGAACAATCTCGTTTACGACCGATTCAGCAAATACTACTTATACGCTTACTTATGACAGAAATGGCGTTCCTGCCACCCCGATAACGATTACCACAGATGTGGCTAAGTCATATACGCTGACAGGTTTGTATGGTGGCGTTTATTCTTCTTTTATTATTACCAATAAGTATGGCTGTAAAAGCAGTCCATATTATGGTCCTGTTGAATTGCTGGATCCACGACCACCGGGTCCGCCGATTACCAATAACGGTCCTTTATGTGTTGGTGCAACTGCAACCTTCACGGTTCCTTTTATTGCCGGCGCCACTTACAAATGGACAGGTCCGGCCGGATTTACTTCAACGGATAGAAATCCATCCTTTATTGTGACTAAAGATTCCAAAGGAATATATGTTCTTCTCGTTACCGTTGATTCCTGTACATATCTGCCTTCAATGGACACGCTTGTGATTACGCCTACACCGCAACATCAGGAATTCACGCCACCTTAT
>DLGS01000048.1 GCA_002482815.1 Bacteroidetes bacterium UBA7688 | reverse complement strand
CAATAGCCATGTTTATTCGGTAAAAGGTCGCAATGGTTTTTTCTTAAAACAAATCCTGAGCTATGGTCCTTACACAAGCTCAAAAGTGAAACGGGGTTGGATTAAAAGTTACAACTCTCCCTTCACGATAAATTTCAGAGGAAGCAGCGAAAAGTTCAGTTTCACTCAATATTGTAAAGACAGCTTCGCAGCAGAAATATTCTGTCTGGGTAAAATTAAATCTATTGAATATAAACCTTTTACCAATTTTTGGGGTATTCCGATTGAATATGAAAACACATTTTCGGGTTCCGTCTTTTTAGACGAGAACAATTACTGGGATTTTATAGTCAACAATCCCGAGGCGGGAATTGGCCATGGGCAATTTGCCAGCAGCGGATATGCAAAAAATAATCATGGTCAACGAATAGACATAATGCCCATAAGAAAACTGAACAAAGGAAAGAATATCATTCAAATCGCCAATTTTGGATTTGAATTTTATGTCAATGAAAAACCGATTGCAGCTGTCTCGACGATGGACAAAGGGAAGGTATGGATTGACAAGACAATAGAACCCGAAATTGAAAAAGTCATCGTTTCTCTTTCATCGGCTATTTTATTGCGCAGTTCTATAGGTGAAAATATGACAAACCAATAATTTTGCACTATGAAAAAACAAATAGCCTTTTCAATTGTCGCTTCATTCATACTGGGAATTGCAATCATCCTTTGGTTTGATAGTTGCCAACCGAACAGGAATGAAGATTCAGTGAAACATACAGCCAGCATTTCTACTTATAATGATTCCTTGATTGCTATAATAGAGAATCTTGGAAACACGAATCCTGATTCAGCTTTACAAATGGCTTATGATGCAGAAAAAATACTTTCAACACAAACTGATGTAGAGAACTGGATCAACACGATGCTGTTGATTGGCGAGCTAAGTGAGCGAAAAGGGGATTTTGAAAATGCATTTAAGCAATATTCGAAGGCTTATAAAATTACTGATTCACTTTCTATCGACTCTCTTCAACGGAAGGTTTTTAACTTTTATGGTCAATACTATTCCCGTAAAGGAGAAGTTGAAAAAGGCCTGGAATACTTTCTGAAATCTAAAAATTTAATTGCAAAAAATGACGCCTATGAACTAGCAAATGTCAATTACAATATTGGTTTATCATATGGTTTTTTGGATAAGCTAGATACTGCAGCTTTGCTTTTTACTGAAGGAATTGAACAGGCCATTAAAGGCAAAAACAAAAATAGCCTTGCACTGAATTATTCAGGTCTGTTTATTATTTATAGTAAAAAGCAGGAATTTGGCTTGGCAGCAAAATATGGAAAAATGGCTGATTCTATTTTTCAACAATCCGGCAACAATGATGCTCGCTTTAGTATTCAGGCCAACATGGGTGTAATGGCTTATGATCAAAAGAATTTCCCTAAAGCCATCAACCATTTTAAAGAAGCCATCCATATAGCCAAATTGACCAATAACACCAATGCTTTGCCCGATTTGTACCGAAACATTTCCGTGGCCTTTAAAGACCATAATGATTTGGGTAGTGCATTCCAATATTTTGACACGGCCTATCAACAATTTGTTGAAAACATTAGCCTTGAAAAAACAAAAATCACCAGCGATGCCGAAGCTAAATTTCAGGTTGATGTAAAAAACAAAGACCTTAAAATATTGGCACAGGAAAAGAAATTACAGAAGCTAAAACTCAACAAACAAAACCAATTTATCTTTATTCTGGTTTTGCTCAGCCTTTTGGCCATTGCTTTGTCTATCATCTTTTTCCGCAACAGTGAGCTACGCAAAAAGCGCAATCACATCCTGGAAATAGAAAAAGAAAACGAGACAATGCTGCGAAAAAATCTGGAATATGACAATCAGGCACTTATTCAGGAAAATTTACAAACAAAATATAGTAGTCTTAAAACACAAGTCAATCCACATTTTCTATTCAACAGCCTCAATTCGCTGAGCGCACTCATCACTTCAAATCCTGAGCGTGCCGAAATTTTTCTGGAAGAAATGTCCACCGTTTATCGATATTTATTGCGCAGCAATGAGCAGGAACTTATCTCCTTGGAGGAGGAAATATCCTTTATAAAATCCTATGCGCACCTGCTCAAAAACAGGTTTGACAATGGTTTCCAAATTCAATTTTTAATTGAAGAACTATATCTACATTACAAATTACCTCCATTGACCTTACAGCTGTTGCTGGAAAATGCGGTAAAACACAATACCCTCTCTGAATCAGAACCGCTGCTGGTTATATTTGAAACCACAAAAGACGGTATTTTAATCGTGAGAAATAATCTTCAAAAGAAAAACAACCAGCTTTTTTCCAACAAAATAGGATTGAAAAATATTGTGAGTAAATACGAATTGCTCAAAGAAAGGCCGGTTCGCTACGAAGAAACGACAACTGAATTTATTGTCTATATACCATTGATAAAATAAACTATTGAATGAAAGTTTTAATAATTGAAGATGAAAAGTTGGGAGCAGAGCGATTACAAAAAATCCTGTTGGAAATTGACAAATCTATTGAGATAGCAGGTATTTGTCCCAGCATCAAAACCACTGTTGAATGGATTAAAGCTAATCCTCTACCCGATTTAGTTTTGATGGATATTGAATTGTCCGACGGACAGTGCTTTGAAATTTTTAATCAAATCAAATTAAGTACTCCGGTAATTTTCACCACTTCCTATGATGAATATGCATTACAGGCATTCAAGGTAAATAGTATTGATTATTTACTGAAACCAATTAAAAAAGCTGAACTGAGTCAGGCATTAGGCAAACTCAGTCAGCTAAAAAATCAATTTACCGGTACTGATTTTAATGTTGAAAAACTACTGGCTCAATTACGGCAAACAAGCAATACTTATCGCAGTCGGTTTTTGGTCAAGAAAGGTCAAAAACTCATTACTGTTGAGGTCAGTGAGATTGCGTATTTCTTTGTTGAAGACCGGTTGAGCTTTTTCGTTACCTGGGATAATCAAAAATTCATTGCTGACTATACCCTCGAAGAATTAGAATCGATGCTCAATCCTAATGATTTTAACCGCATCAACCGCTCATTTATTTTGCATCAAAAATCCATTCATGCCATTCATAATTACTTTAATGGCAAATTGAAATTGGAGCTCAAACCAGCAACCGAAAAAGAAGTGATTGTGAGCCGGGAATCAGCTATGGACTTTAAAATCTGGATGGGTAAATAATTATTTCTCCACCACCAGGCTTTCCAGGTTTGCACCCAGATCCAGAAGGATTTTAGACATGTCTTTCACGAAATTTTCCGGTCCGCACAGATAAAAATACTGACTGAAATCGCGGATAGCCGCTATCAGGTAATTCCGGTCGATGCGGTGGTCGCCAAAACCTATTTTATTTTCATGGGAGAAAAACAAAATCAGGTCTTTGCCCAGCATTTTCAATAATTCATCATACAAAATCACATCTTCAGCTGTGCGGTTCGAATAAATCAAAGTATTTCCTTCCAGTAGGTTGGCCTTATATAAATGCCTGAAAATGGAGATGAAGGGTGTAATACCGGATCCGCCGGCCAGAAAAACACCCGGACCTTTATAATTGATCGCACCAAAGGCATCCTGCAAAATCAATTCGGCACCGGCATTGGTTTTGCCCAATTGCTTGGTTACGCCACTGTGGTCTGTGTATATTTTGACCATAATCTCCAGGTATTTATGAGATTGCAGGTTGGTAAACGTAAAGGGACGAAACTTTTCTGCCCATTCATTCACGTTAATAGCCATTTCTGCACCCTGCCCAGGAACAAATTGATATTCAGGTGGTTTTTCTACAATAAACCTTTTGACATCATGGTTGATATACTCTGCATCCAGTATCTTGACAATATATTTACTCACGCTTAATTTTTTTTCAGGTTATTTTTTTCTTTGCAAACGCATAATGCCCAAATCTCCCCCAATCAAATCAATTTCGTCATTTCCGTGAAAGGAGAAACTGGTCATTTTGGCCAGGCCGGCCATAAATAATTCTTCCCCGTTTCCTTCGCAAGCCATTTTGGTTGACCCAAGCGGAGTCAGGAAAACAATCTTGCTCCCTTCCACTTTTACAGTACCAAAAATACTGTTGCAGCCATTGTTTCCTGTAATTTTCCCGGCTTTGAGGTCGAAAATCATCTCCGGTATCCTTCCTTTATACAGTTTTGTGACATCTCCACCTTCAATATAGGTCAGCATCCATTTCCCTTCCAGACTTGGTGCGGCTGCCTGCGCCGCGTTTTTCTTTGCTTTCTTCCTGTGCATTCCCAGGCTTTGCTGTGGAATCGCCAGACTTGTCAGTAAGGCAAAGGCCATTATTCTCTTCATTCTTCCGTTTATTATTATTCTTCACAAACTTATTCCTTTTTAGTGAATTATCTTTGCAGGAATCATACCAACATTTTTTCCTTGGAATCCTCTATCAGTCTCAATAAATTTATCAGTGACACCGGCTATTGCTCCCGTCGCGAAGCCGACCAGCTTATCATTGCCGGACGTGTATTAATTAATAATGAAATAGCCAAACTGGGCAACCGCTATGATGTGGGTGACGTTGTTGAAGTGGATGGCAGCATCATTGTGGCAAAGAAAAAGGAGAAACCGGTTTACATCGCTTTGTATAAACCTGCCGGCATTACCACTACATCTGAAGCGCACATTCCCGGAAATATTATTGACTTTGTAAAGCACCCGAAACGCATTTTTCCGATCGGGCGCCTGGATAAAGATTCTGAAGGTTTGATTTTCCTGACCAACGACGGGGATATTGTCAATAAAATTCTCCGTGCCGGCAATAAGCACGAAAAAGAATATGAAGTACGGGTTGGCCGTCCGGTTGCAGAAGGTTTTGTAGCAAAGATGAGCAGTGGGGTTCAAATCCTGGATACGGTAACTGCGCCTTGTAAGGTGACCATGACC
>DLGS01000274.1 GCA_002482815.1 Bacteroidetes bacterium UBA7688 | reverse complement strand
CAACAGGATTCCATAGGGTGTGGCCGGCAGGAAAGTATCCTGTCCGAGCAACATTTTTCCTTGCGAAATAGGATGAAAACCATCTACATCCTTATCCGGATGAATAGCATTAATGACTGCGTTTTCAGAAATATGTTTAGGCAATGGCAATTGTACCAATATACCATCAATGTCTTTGTCTTCGTTCAGTTTTTTCACCTCTGCAAGCAAGTCTTCTTCGCTCATTCCCATACCAAAACGTAACAAGGTTGAGCCAAAACCAAGCTCTTCGCAGGTGCGTACTTTGCTACCCACATAGGCTTCACTGGCAGGATTATTGCCTACTAATATTGCCGCAAGATGAGGTGTTTTCCCTCCCTTACTTTTGATTGTTGTTACTTCTGTTTTGATTTGTTCCTTTATATGTGCGGAGACTGCCAGGCCGTCAAGAATTTGCATGGCGCAAAGATAAGGCAATTGGGTAATTGGACAATTGGCGATTTCGGCAATTAGCTAATTAAGCAGGAGAAAACAAAGGTTTTGCATACTGAATATGCGAATTAAATATTATCCTTTTACAGGATCTGATTTCAATTACTCCCAATTAGGATAATCTGCTTTCCAGGTGCTGTTGCCACCCACAAATTTATTCAGGGAAAGATTGAGACCAAACTCATTGTAAGCACCGGCAATGCTGTAAAAAGACCGTGCATAGTGAATTTGAAATTTATTCAGGTAAATACTGGCTCCAAAAGAAAAACCGGCACTACCCTTTTTTGTATCAAGTGCCATTTCTGCGCGGCGCATATGGTTGTAGGCTACTGTTGCGGCTATTCTTTTTGCAATGGTAATCTCCGCACCAAATATGAAATGCCTGAACAGATTATCAGTAAAGTTTTTACTCACTGTAGTGTCAGCTGATCCAAAAACACTGGTGCTTTTTTTGTCTTCGGGGTTGTTGTAGCGCACGTCCCACTCATAAAGATGATGAACTGTAGCATACAAACGCAGCGGTAAATGTTTGAAACGTTTAGAAATACCCAACTGCAGATCGAAAGGCAGGGGTTCAGCATTGTTTTTGCCGGGGGTATATTTCTTAGCCATAAAGCCCATATTTTTCGCAACCGCTCCGAATGTCAGGAAATTTGCAGTGTCTTCATAAGCTATCCCAACATCCGCCAAAACGGCTGTCGCACTGACATCTGCCAGTTTGCTCTGCGCCACTTTAAGCGTTGCACCATAGCGCCAGCGCTCTTTATACTGCTTGGATGCTGCTAAGGAAACCGCGAAATCGGCTGCTTTGAATGTGCCGTTCTGAACACCTGTAATATCTGTCTGTGCAAAAGAACCGTAATTCAAATATTGTACACCGAGTGCAAAAGCGGTGTTTAATTTTGGTAAGTAGTAACCATAACTGAGGTTGGCGTTGCTGATGCCGGAGTAAAAGTTATTATAATTTAAAGAAAGCTGGTTGTGCAAAGACGGCCTCATCAAAGAGGGATTTTGCATGGCAAAGGAAATATCTTCAGCCGGATGGGCAACATTGATTCCTCCCAATGCAGAAATATGCGGAGAATTGGGCAGGCGTAAATATTCAAAAGCAAATTGCGCCCCACTCACTTGTGCTTTTGCACCAGCGCACAAAAGCACAAGCAATATGGCAAAGGATAATTTTCTTAAAATCATAAAATTACAAACGCAAACAGGGTTCAAATATTGTTTTCAGGCAGCGTAAACTATTGTCCGTTCAGGCGGTTCAAATCCTCAATCAGCAAGTGACTTACACCTGTATTGGAAAATCCTCCGTCGTGAAACAGATTTTGCATCGTTACCATTCTCGTATAATCACTGAATAAGGAGATGCAATACTGAGCGCATTGGTCTGCATCTGCATTACCCAAAGGAGATAATTTCTCAGCATAATCAATAAATGCATTGAAGCCCGAAACACCGCTACCCGCTGTTGTTACAGTTGGTGATTGCGAAATCGTATTCACACGTACTTTTTTGGCAAAACCATACTGGTATCCAAAACTGCGGGCGATGCTTTCCAATACAGATTTTGCGTCAGCCATATCATTATAGCCAGGGAAAGTACGCTGAGCCGCTATATAAGAAAGCGCCACCACAGAACCCCATTCATTAATGGCATCCAGTTTTTTAGCTGTTTGCAACACTTTATGGAATGATAGTGCAGATATATCAAGTGTCTTCAGGAAGTTGTCGTAGTTGGTATCATCGTAAGGAATGGCTTTGCGCACATTCGGGGACATACCTATAGAATGCAAAACAAAATCGAATTTACCACCAACGTGCTCCATTCCTTTATTCATCAGGTTTTCAAGGTCAGGAATTGAAGTGGCATCGGCTGGTATCACAGGCGCATTATTGCATAGTGCGGCCAATTCGTTGATTTTACCCATACGCAATGCGATTGGAGCATTACTCAATACGATTTGAGCACCTTCTGCAACGGCATTCAGCGCCACTTTCCAGGCAATAGAACGCTCGTCAAGTGCGCCAAATATGATTCCTTTTTTTCCTTGTAGTAATTGATGTGCCATTGATTATAGTTTAATAAGATAATTTTCGTGGGTAAAAGTAAGAATTTCTGATTTAGGAATCAGGGATTTGTAGGACAGCTTATTGCATTTCATGCCTCCGGAATAAAAAAGTGCTGCCATTCAGGGCAGCACTTTTAGGATATGCTCTATTCTTTATAAAAGTTATTGACTGTTAGAATATTTTACAACTTTTTCGACGATAATAAGTTTATCATTTTCATCAGTAAGGAAGAATAAATATGTTCCATCTGCAAAATTGCTCAGTTCCACAGTATTAACAGCCTTTTCATTAAAGACAATTCTACCAACCACATCCATCACCCGGACATTGACTTTAAATAGAGCCTCTATGTGCACCTGATTGCTGGACGGATTCGGGTAAATTTTAAGGTTTCTTCCAGTTGCTGCCTTTTGAATACCAGTGGTGTTTGTAAGGTTGACCGTGTCAGAATAATTGAGGCAACCATTCTCATCTGTTACCTGAACATGGTATTTTCCAATACTTGTCATTGTATAAGTATGGGTATTGGCACCTACAAGGAACTTATTATTCTTAAACCATTGGTAATAACGATAAATATTAGGGACTTCCAATACAGGGTCAGCATTGATAATACCAGGTTTTATCGGAGTTGGATAATAAGTAACCGCACAAATATTGGTGGTATCAATACAACCAACCGAATTAGTTACCCTCACCTGGTAATTACCTGTTGTATTTACATTTCTCAGATTAATCGTTGGTGTGGAGGGCAAAATCAGCAAGCCATCTTTCATCCATTGAAATTTGTGCAGAATAAAACCCGGGCTGGCTGTAAGCAACACTGAACCTTCCTGGCAAATACTTGCCGCCACCGGAGATAAAATCGATGGAGAGGTTGAATCCTGTCTTACCAGAACCTGCTGTCTGGCTTTACAGCCTTTGGCATCCGTTACCGTTACACCAATATTTCCGGCCAGGGCAACAATCAGTGAGTCTGTGGTAGCACCGGCAATCGGTGTCGGGGCTTTATCCCATTGCCACGCAATTGCTGTAGGCGCATTGGCTTTCAGGGTTAGCGTCGAGCTTCTGCAGATATACAATCCGGTAGTGCCGGTTGATCCAATGGCAATCAACGGTAAAGGGTTTACGTTTACAGCAATTATTGTGCGGGGCCCTTCCACACTGGTAAGCGGACAGGTCTGACTCACATAATGATTGGTACTACCCAGTGTTGTGGTAGAGGGTATTGGCGCTGTAGTACTTCCTGTACCACCTGTAGCAAGTGTGTACCACTTCAGGGAAGAACCTATAGCGGTAAGTGCTGTAGCAGGAACTCCCAGACACAATTCAACAGGATTGAGTGCTGCAGGAGCTAATGGTGTGGTAGTGACATTAACTGTAATATTGGCTCTTGGACTTTCGCATCCCAAAGGGTTGGTTTGACTCACATAATAATTTAATACGGCTACTGTGCCGGTTGCCGGCGTCGGTGCAGTTGAGGAGCCTGTTCCACCTGTTGCAGCTGTATACCA
>DLGS01000115.1 GCA_002482815.1 Bacteroidetes bacterium UBA7688 | reverse complement strand
TAATTTGTTGATGAAGAAATTATGGGAGTTGTAAATGGAGAGCCAGAGGCCAGAGGAGCACCTCCTGTACCTGCTGTATACCATCTTAAAGTTGTGCCAGTAGAGCCTGTTGCACCAAGGCTTACAGTACCTGTACCACAGCGAAAGTTTGGAGTGGAGGTAAGTATACTGTTTGCGAACGTAATTTGAATGGGTGTTGAGTTTGTGCTTGTAGGGCTGGAAGAGCAAGTTACTACACACCTGTAGTATATAGATGCAGTTGGAGAAGCTATGTAAGTTGATGCGGTTGCTCCTGTAATATTGCTATACGCAATTATACCATCAGGGGAAGATTGCCATTGATAGCTAATACCGGCTCCTGAAGTTGCAGTTGGAAGGCTTAAGGTTGTAGTCCCCCCAAGACAAACTGTTGCACTTGTTGCAGCTGTTGCACCAGCTGTTGGCGAACCTACGCAGCCTACAGGAGGTGTAAATTGATACATTTGACCACTTGCGGGAAGAGTACTGATAGAAGTGGTGAAAGTAGTTGAAGACGCTGTTGGGGAAGTACCGGATCCGTTTAAAGAAAGATAGGTAGGGGTTGCAGATCCGTCAGCAATACCAATTGATGCGGACTGACCATAGAAAATACCCGACTCCTGTTTGTATATATATTGAATTACTCCTGTAGCTTCATAAAGTTTTACCTGAATTGAAAGGTTGTTTTCAAAACTATAATCAACATCCCAGTTTTTATACTCAATGGTAAAAACTCTGCTCCCCGTCGTCCCAGTAGTCAGGTACTTAACATCAGCACCTGTTGCATAGCCCGTCATGTCATCAAACCAAGGCATCAACACGGGTTTTAAAACATTCACATTCGCAAGAGAATTGGTCCAGGTGATTGCAGTTGTTAAAGAATTTAAACTCAACCAACCATTTGAACAAGCTACTAATTGAGTATATCCTGCGCCGCAATAATTGAATGTAAATCCAATAGGAATCGTTGCAGTTCCATCATCATCAATTAGAGCTGGCACGGATGTTCCACTTGGAAGATAAGTTAAGGAAGTAGAACTTGCCGCAAATGAGTAGGTTGATGCCGTTTGAGCTGAAACTCTTGTAGATTGAAGTAAAAGTAGTGTTACTACCAATTGAGCAAATAGACCTTTTATTAATTTGTTTCTGAAGGCTTTTATCATAATGCAAGATTTTATGGTAAGCTTTTTTAAATTATTGATTACAAGATATACCTATTAGTTCAAAAATCATACCAAAATTTCATATTTTATTAACATAGTTATATTTTCCTGTTCTATTTGAGTGTTAAATCTCATATTCAAGCGTAAATTTTCAAATAAAACTTACTTTTGCATCCCAAAATAAATATGATGTCAGATAAAATAATCGCAAATAACGCTCCAAAGCCCGTTGGTCTTTATCCTCATGCACGTAAAGCTGCAGGCTTGTTATTCTTATCTGGAGTTGGTCCACGCAAAGCGGGCACGGATGAAATTCCCGGACTAAAGCTGGATAAGTATGGAAATTATATAGAATTTGATTTTGAGGCCCAGTGCCGTAGTGTTTTTGATAATGTGAAATTGATTCTTGAAGAATCGGGCAGTAGCTGGGACAAATTAGTAGACGTTACCGTCTTTCTTGTAGATATGAAACGGGATTTTCAAATCTACAACAGGGTTTATGCGGAGTATTTTAAGGATAATCAACCTTGCAGAACTACCTGCTCAATAAATGCTTTACCAACACCTATTGCCATTGAACTTAAATGTATTGCTATTGCAGACTAATTAACGGTTGATATCAATGCGCAACTCCCGCTCTATGGTTTTGCCGGATGGCACTGTTGCAGTTATTTTCCAAACGACACTTTGCAAGGCAATGCTTAACGGAGCTTGCCTTCCATTACGAACAGTCCTTAATGATTTAATCATTTTCTCTTCTTCTTTTTTGCTCATTCTGTTGGCGCGGGCAAGGCGCTGTGCTGCATTTCTAAGCGCATTTGGCGAAAACCTTTCATCGTATCGCAAGTCACTACTTCCAATTCCGCTTATTAAATATTTGCCTTTATTTCCTTTCAATGGTTTCCATTCACTGTTGGAAACCGGAAGTGCAGAGAGCTTAAAAGCTTTACCATCGGCAGTCTTGAGCAACACCACCGTTTGATATCGCTGCTGAACTTTCGTTACATTTGCCCCTGAAATTGTCAGGCTTTTTCCACTCAGTTCGCCTTGTTCTAATGTAAAAGAAGCGCCTTTAGCCTTGTTCCAATCAATATTTTTAGGTGTCCGTCCTTTTACATCATTAATCGTAATGTTAAGATGTTCGAATGGCGCCTGAAGACCGTTTCCTTTTACTGGCGAAGGAGGAGTATTTGTTATAGGTTCTGCCAAAGGCTTTTCAGCAGCAGGCTTTGGTGTGTCAATAGCGACGGTGGTCTCAGCAGCAGCCTGTTCTGCAACAATTGGTTTTTGAGGAACAAAATCAGTCACATTATTACTCAGGTATCTCGGATCATTTTCTGTTACAATGGACGCCGAATCTCCAAATACTATTTCGCCACGGCTTTTTGGAGTATTTACTTGCCCACAACCGATGGTCATAAAGAATGCAGAGAAGGAAATCAGGGAGGAAAGATTGCGCATGAACAGGATTTTGAGACCGTGCGAAAATAAATAGAGTTTTTGTCAAACAAGAATATTTGGCCTGATTAAAATTAATATTATACTTACACTGGCATTGCACCGCTTATTTTTTAAAATATACCCTAATGGCTTTCAGGAATTATGCGCCGATATGGCATCGCTCTCCAATTTTGCGGATGTTGCTTCCTTTTGTTGCCGGGATTATACTCTTTGACTTGTGCTTTCAGACACCGGTACGATTCTCAATTCTAATAATTTCTCTGCTGCTTATAACAATTGTTTTCGCATGCCTGAGTTATATCGCATCCTGGAAGAATCGTTTTGAAACATATCATTTTATTTCAGGACAATTACTTCTGCTGAATTTTGGATTTGTCCTTTGCTCGTTTAATGATGCAACAACAAATCCCAATTGGTTTGGTAATCATTTGCCAAAATATTCAAACACGCTGGCAACAGTGAGTGCCGAACCGTTAGTGAAAAATAAAACAATAAAATATCAGGTAAAGATTATAAGCCTTTCTAACATAAAAGAAACAAAGTCCGCCACAGGAAAAGCTTTTGTATATGTATTTAAAGCTGATAATGCTTCTAAAATTCATATGGGTGACACCTTGCTATTACCCAACAAATGGCAAAAACTGACAAACTCCGGCAATCCATTCGATTTCAATTTTAAGCAATATTGTGAGCGTAAGAACATCTATTTCCAACAATTTTTGAACTCCGATGAAGTTGTTATTTATGGTGCGTCAAAAGCCTCATCACAATCTTTTATCAGTCAGGTTCACATATATTGTATCCGAATGCTGAATGCAACAATATCAGATACAACCACTAAAGCCTTACTAAAAGCGATGTTGCTAGGCGAGGAGCACGAAATTGACCCTAATGTCCGACAATCCTATTCCGACACAGGAATTATACATATTATTTCGATTTCGGGTGCTCATGTAGCTATGCTATTTATTGCAATCAGCTTTTGTTTTCGTTGGATGAAAAAGCAAAAATATGCCTGGATAAAATTCGCCATCAGTTTATCAATTATTTGGTTTTATGTAATTCTGGCCGGCTCCTCCACACCCGCATTACGGGCGGCTATTATGTTTACAATACTTGCTGCAGGTACACTTTTAGAAAAACAATCCAATCCATTAAACCAACTTTTTGTCACTGCATTTCTTCTGCTCTTAATACAGCCAATGTGGTTGTTTACCATTGGGTTTCAACTTTCGTTCGCAGCTGTTTTATCCCTGCTTATTTTTTACGAACCAATCGTTTCGTTATTGAAACCCTCAAATAAAATTGTTCAATTTTTATGGCAGGCTATCACCGCAAGTATTGCTGCAGAAATCCTCGTTGCACCACTGGTTGCATTTTATTTCCATTCCTTTCCTCCAATGTTCATCATTGCCAATGTGCTGGCCAGCGTGGCGATGGGGCTTATCTTGTGCCTTGGCTTTCTCTTGCTGCTATTTGGTAAAATAGTATTTATTGCTAAAGCTTTGGGTATCATAATCATAGTCATGTCAAAAGCTTTTCACTACTGCATTGAGGTTTTACAGAAAGCCGATTGGGAGATTTTCAAAACAATTTCCATCTCTGTTCCTACCTTAATTCTCTTATTTGTTTTAATCTGTTCCTTTGCCATTTTAATTTTTAAGAAAAAGAAATCCTTTATTTGGGTAGGTCTTACTTCCATCTTAATAATGTCAATCCTTTCGCTAAAAAATAATTACCGGATAGCGAAACAAAAAAAACTGGTTGTTTTTAATATAGGTGGCGAAACACATTGTGAATTGATCTCCGGAAGAACATATCAAATTCTAAGTGGAAAAAAAGAAGAAAATTACACGACAAAAAATGCCCATGTCGGCTTTCATGCAAATGAAAAAGTAATGGATGCTGATACCCAAATACTGGTGCTGAATGCTCAAAAAATTCTTTTACTCGACAGCAACACTTGTTTACGAAAAGCTTTTAAAACGGACATTCTTATTGTTTCTTCCAGCAAAAAGCATTTTGATGTCAGTGAGGCCATTGCAGCCTTTTCTCCCACCAAAATCGTAATAGGAAACAACATTAACAAGTGGCAGGTAAATACCTGGCGGGAAGAGTGTTCTGCAGCCAAAATTGCCTTTCATTATACAAAAGAAGACGGTGCTTTTATATTCCCCGATTAAGGTAGAAATTCCTTTGTATTTTTGATCGTCTATGATTCGTTTCAGAGGTCTGCTGATCGCCCTTTTTGTCTTGTGCAATTCTGCTTTTGCGGGAGGTTACGTTTATGAGTTCAACAGCAATTGCCAGAAAGCGTATAACGAAATAATGGCTTTAAAAAATGTTGAAGCAAAAAACACACTTCAGGCAGAATTAAAGCGAAACCCGGATAATATTATTCCCGAATACCTTGCAGATTATACTGACTGCCTGAATCTTTTATTTAATGGTAACCCGGCAGATTTGGCTGCTTTAAAAGTAAATGCAGAAATGCGTTTGGAATTAATGGACAAAGGGCCCAGTAACAACCCCTGGCACAGGTTTTGCAAGGCTAACATTAATCTGCATTGGGCGCTTGTTCATCTACGTTTCGGAGAGAATTTCAAAGCTGCGGCCAAATTCAGAAAATCATTTCTTCTGCTTCGCGAAAACAAAAATTTATTCCCGGATTTTAAAGAGAACAATGTTTTGCTGGGGCTCGAAGAATCAATCGCAGGTGCAATCCCTGACAATTATAAATGGCTGGGATCCGTTTTTGGAATTAAAGGAAACGTAAATAACGGGGTGAATAAAATTGCCACTTATCTGAAATCTAGCCCTGACAGAAATACACCAATGTACGAGGAGGCGATGATCTATTACGCTTATCTCAAGTTTTATCTGTTGAGTTCGCAGGAAACTGCATGGAAATATATAAATGGCGGCCAATATAACGAGACTGACAACGTATTGAGAAGTTTTATCAAAGCAAATCTTGCCCTCAATTATCGTAAAGCAGATATTGCTTTAAACATTCTCAATAAAGCTGAAAACATAAGAGAGTATAAGCATTATCCTATATTTCACTATGAGCGGGCCGAGGCAATGTTACTCAAGCTTGACTTTAATTGTCAAAGTCATTTTCAGCAATTCCTGAAGGACTATAAAGGTAATAATTTCTGTAAGGACTCCTGGCTAAAACTGGCCTGGGTGGCGTATTTACAACAAAATCCTAAACGAAAAGACTATTGTTTATTGCAATTGAAATCTACCGGCAATACCTTAACAGACGCAGACAAACAAGCACAGCGTTTTGCAGAAAAGCCGGTTTGGCCGATACTGGCTTTGTTAGAAGTGCGGCTACTTATTGATGGTGGTTTCTACCAGAATGCGCTATTGAAAATACAAAGTATTGACAAAAAGAAATTAAGTGAAACAGCTAATATTTTGGATTATAATTTCCGCTATGGCAGAATATGTGAAGAATTAAACCAAACTGAAAATGCTTTAATTTTTTATAGCGCCACCATCCATTCCGGGCGCGATAGAAAGGAGTATTACGCAGCACGGGCAGCTTTGCAAAGAGGATTTATTTATGAACGCCAGGGCCGGAAAAACGAAGCTATTTCAGCATTTAAAGATTGCCTGAGTATGCGCAATCACGACTTTCAATCTTCTATAGACCAATTGGCAAAAGCAGCGATGAACAGGCTTGATAATTGATTTTCTTACAATAATTTCCTTCTCTTTAATTCTTTATTAATCAATCCCAATTCCCGACCTGTTTGTCCGGCAACGGATGTGTTTTCCTGAGCTCTGCGCATCAGATAAGGCATTACATCTCTTACCGGCCCATACGGCAAATATTTTGCTACATGAAAACCCTGGCTGGCCAGGTTAAAAGAGATATTATCACTCATTCCAAACAACTGAGAAAAATAGATGTGCTGATGTGTAAAGCTGATGTTCTTTTCCTGCATTTTCTTAGCCGCCAGCAAGCAGCTTTTTTCGTTGTGGGTGCCTATAAATAATGCCAGATTATCAAGACGGTTTATACAAAAATCAACGGCCTCATCGTAATCACTATCTGTAGATGTTTTGTCTGCCTGCACGGGCGATGGGTAATTTCTTTCTATAGCGCGGTTTCGCTCTTTTTCCATATAAGCACCTCTTACCAGTTTCGCCCCCAACAAATATCCTTTCTCGTATGCCCGGGCATACGA
>DLGS01000363.1 GCA_002482815.1 Bacteroidetes bacterium UBA7688 | reverse complement strand
CGGATAATCTGACCCACAAGCCCGTCGGGCAAAGCCCCTTCAAGACCGTATCCCGTTGTAATCCATATTTTGCGTTCATCTTTTGCAGCGAGAATAAGAATACCATTGTTATTCTTTTTGCCGCCGATTTTCCATTTATTAAAAAGCTGAATCGTGTAGTCCGAAACGTCATATTGCCCGATACTTTCTATCGTAACGATGGCAATCTGACTGGAAGTGGAATCGTTGTAGGCCCGTAATTTCTGCTCCAAAGCCTCTTCTTCGCTTCCTTTCAGAAATCCGGCAAAGTCATTCACCAGTCTTGGAGGATTAGGAACTTCAGGAAAATCCTTATCCGAAGCAAAAGCATTTCCCATTGCCCCAATAAAGAGCAAAAAGGCCAACAGGTATTTATTCATTAATGTCCTCATTTGCCAAATACGATTTCGTCGGGTAATTCATTTTTATTTTCCAATCCTCTGTCAGGGAAATGCAAAGCAAGGCTATTGCCGATTTCCTCCACACAAGAGCAAATTCCTTCTTTGAAATAGCCTTTACTGAGATATGAGCTCAACTTTTCAGCCTTGGTTTCCCAGTATTTATTCCCGCCTACTTTGTCATTTATTCCTTTATCCCCTGCGATGGCAAATTGCTTGTCTTTGATAGCCAAATACAACAAAACTCCGTTTCGCTCGGCTGTTTCATGCATTTTCAGCTGTACAAAAATCTGCTCGCAACGCTCGATTGGATTGACCAGTTTGCAATGGGATTCCACATACACCCTGACTTCACCTGTACTGAGACGCTCAGTGGCTGCAATAGCCGCTGCTACTGCTTCCTGAACATCCCTTGGGAGCAAGGATTTATTTTTAAAGAAAGAAAACATAAGAAATGCTTGGATAAAAAGAAGCGCAAAAACTACTACTGGTTTGTAATAGATTTTGCGCTTCGTAACAAATGAAATTAGAATTTAACGCTAGGTGCTTTTTGGGCAGAAGCATCAGCTTCGAACGTACCACGCACTTTAAAGCCCAGCATTCCGGCAAACAAATTGTTGGGGAACACACGTGTTTTCACATTATAAGCCTGTACAGATTCGTTATAATTTTTGCGTTCTACAGCGATACGGTTTTCTGTACCGGCAAGCTCGTCCTGCAATTTCTGGAAATTAATATTTGATTTCAAATCAGGATAGGCTTCATTAACCACCATCAGGCGGCCTAATGCCTGGCTCAGTTCGCCTTGAGCAGATTGGAATTCTTTCAGTTTTTCCGGAGAAAGATCGTCTGCGTTTACCTGGATAGAACTTGCTTTTGCACGGGCATTGATCACATCTGTCAACGTGCTTTTTTCGAAATTCGCAGCACCTTTTACCGTTTCAACAAGGTTGCCGATAAGGTCGGAGCGACGTTGGTATTGGTTTTGCACCTGGCTCCATTTTGCTTTTACATCTTCATCAAGGCCTACAAGGCTGCGTTGAATATTGCACGACATACAACCACCAATCATAATGATGGCAAGAATAACGAGGATAACCGGTAATGACTTCTTCATTGTTGTTTTTGTTTTTAAAATTTGACCAAAGGTAATATTTATACCGGCAGCTTCTGTAATTAAAGGTAAAAATTCACCTACAAATCACCGAATTGCGGCCGAACGACTATTGTTTCCAGATTGGTGCTGACTGCCAGTTGAGAGGCTATCCAGACAATGCTGGCCACATCTTCAGCCGGTATCAGCCTTTCTTCAGGCACACCACTACCCTGCCACGAGCGGCTGTAGGTTGCTCCCGGACAAATGGAGGTTACTTTTATTTGGTGTTGCATCAGTTCGAAACGCAGATTTTCAGAAAAACCCAGCAAGGCATATTTACTGATACTGTACGAACCACCTTGGGGATAAGCTTTGAGACTGGCAACAGAACACATATTGAAGATGTGTCCTTTCCGGTTGCTTTTCATTGATGGTGCTATGATTCTGGTAATGGAATACGCTGCATACAGATTTAATTGAATCATCTTCTCAAGTTGACCATCAGGCTCGTCGCAAATATCACCGGGTATAAAAACGCCGGCATTATTCACTAAGATATCTACCTTCCCTAAACTGTTCAATGCAAAGCCTGCAAAATCTTTCGCAGCATCCGTTTCACTTAAATCCACGGCATGTATATATACTTCCGGGCTTCCGAGCTCTTTCAGTTCGTTGCTGAATTCTTTCAGTTCAGTATCGTTTCTTGAACAAATGCATAGAGTGTATTTTTCTGAAGCTAATTTCCTGGCAATGGCTGCTCCTATGCCCTGTGTGGCTCCTGTAATGATCGCTGTTGGCATTTATAATTTTTTACTGTTTTAGAAAGGTAAATGTCGGCAAATATTTTTTGTAAAGGAGAACTGCTTTGTTATGCGAAACTTTCCAATCTGTATCTTTATTCAAATATTTCAGTATGACTTCCTGTTTTAAACATAGCTTTTTCCTTACCCTTTTCTTTACGGGTAGCCTATCAATTTGTTTCGGGCAACAAGGCAGAGAACAATGTGGCAGCCGCGTTCCGGATTTAAAATGGGAAAAGGAATTTCAGGAATTGATTACCCGCTATACCGCACAAAAGGAAGTTCTTTCTGCAACCTATACGATTCCTGTTGTTTTTCATATCCTTCACTCAGGACAAAGCATAGGCACTTTTCCTAATCTTGCCGCTGCACAAATCTTGTCGCAAATAACGGTTTTAAATCAGGATCTTGCCGGAGGAGGTACTTTCGTCAGCAAATACCCTGCTGACGCTTTTAAGCAATGGGCCATTAATCAATCTCTTCCGGCAACAAACCTGGATGCGAAAGGGCGTGTAAAAATTGCAGATTTTGGTATTAAATTTTGTGCGGCAATAAAAGATGAACAAGGTAAAACATTGGCTGAACCGGGCATCGACCGGATAGACATTACTGCAAAAGGTTGGACAAACCCAGGTTCGATCACCGACATTTATAAGTTCATTGATTACTTCGACACATTGGTAAAGCCAGCCACGATCTGGGATCCCTCAAAATACCTCAACGTTTGGGTATCTGATAAGAATAACGCCATCTTATTTGCAGGTTATGCATCAATGCCTCCATTCAGTACTTTAACAGGTATCAGTTCTATCGGCACCGACACAACCGATGGCGTCTGGTGTTCTGCCTCTGCGTTGGGCTCCCACCCTATCTATCC
>DLGS01000004.1 GCA_002482815.1 Bacteroidetes bacterium UBA7688 | reverse complement strand
GCAATCCTGTAGCCTTTCTTATCCCTTGCCACAGGGTGATACAATCCACCGGCGCATTTGGCGGATATATGTGGGGGCCAAACAGGAAAGCAGCAATTATTGGTTGGGAAATGGCTAAGGCGGAAACAGGAGTCAGGGATCAGGGGTTAGGGGACAGTAAACAGGAGGCAGGGGGCATTGAGAAGTAAACAGGTGCAGGATAGAAGAGAACAAGTTTTAGCTATAGTTAAAAAGAGTAATTATTTAAAACATCTGATATGGCAATTCAAAAATTCGAAGATATTATTGCCTGGCAAAAGGGTCAGGATTTAGCCGTTCTAATTTATAGTCATTTTAAAGAAAATAAAGATTGGGACTTCAGAAACCAAATCTGCAGAGCTTCAGTATCCATATCAAATAATATTGCCGAAGGCTTTGACAGAAGTTCAAATGCAGATTTTAAAAAGTTCTTATTCTATTCCCTGGCATCCTGCAGTCAAGTATAGTCAATGCTCTATCTCGCGCTGAGCTTATCTTACATTGAAACCCAACAATCAGCGATATTAATCCAACAAACTACTGAAGTTGCAAAATTCTAAATGGCCTTATTAAATCCCTGTAGACAATCAAACAACACTGACTACTGATTCCTGACTACTGACCCCTGAATACTGACTAGTGACTCCTGACTACTAACCACTGAATACTAACCCCTGAATACTGACTCCTACTATGCAAAACCTCTTACCCTACGATGGCCAGGTTCATTACTATGGTAAAATAATGAATGAAATGGTTGCCAACAATTATTTTGACTTGTTGTTTGAAACTATCGAATGGAAAAACGATGAAGCGAAAATATTCGGGAAACACTATATCACTAAAAGAAAAGCCGCATGGTATGGTGACAGTAATTTCTCTTATACATATTCCAACACGACAAAACACGCACTGAGCTGGACGAAAGAATTGCAGGAGCTGAAACAGTTAGTGGAAGGACTAACCAATACAAAGTTTAACTCCTGCCTGCTGAACCTCTACCACGATGGCAATGAAGGGATGGCCTGGCACAGCGATGATGAAAAATCTCTGGGTAAAGACACAACGATAGCCTCTATGAGCTTTGGTGCGGAAAGGAAATTCGCCTTCAGGCACAAAACAACAAAAGAAACAATCGCATTGAACCTTGAAAACGGAAGCTTACTGGTAATGGCGGGAGCGACTCAAAGCAACTGGCTGCACCTTCTGCCACCAACAAAGAAAGTAAGCGAGCCCAGGATAAACCTTACGTTCAGGACCATGCTCCAATAATCAGCTTGCCACCCTGTTGTACTTATTGCGGTACTCTATCGGCGACAATCCGGTGATTTTACGAAACACATCACGGAATGCTTTTGTGTCGTTATACCCTACTTCGTACATGACCTCGCTTACATTTTTTCTTGCCATTTCCAGCTGCTTTTTTGCTGCTTCCACTTTTACCCGTTGCAGGTATTCGCCTACTGTATTTGAAGTGGCTTTCTTAAAACGTCTTTCAAAACTTCTCCGCCCGATGGCAAACATATCTGCTAGCTGATCTACCGATATTTTTGCTTCCACGTGCTGCTCAATATATTCCTGGGCCTTCTTCACCTCAACATCCTCATGCTCTTTCTGACCATTAAACATAATAAAAGGCGACTGGCTGCTCTTGTCAATATCAATCATAAATGCTTTGGAAATCATGATAGCCAATTCTCTGCCGACATATTTTTCGATCAGATAAACCAGCAGGTTTAAAAATGAATAAGCTCCGCCACTGGTGTAGATACCATCATCGTCCGTCATTATTTTATCATCTACCAGATTAACTTTTGGATACAGTTGACGAAACTGGTTGGCCATTACCCAATGAGTAGCACATTGCTTACCATCCAGCAAACCTGTAGCCGCCAGGAAAAAAGCGCCGATACAAAGGCTGGCAATTTCCGCACCATTTTTTCTTTGCTCCAGAATCCAGGGTATAAATGCCGCATTCATTCGGATTGCTTCTTCCAGATCACCATGCATTGCCGGTATAATAATAAGGTCGGTTTTCTTTACGTCCTCTATGACACAATCAGGCTGAATGGTATACAAACCGTTACGCTGTATTACTTCCTTAGACAAGCCTACCAATTGAATAGTAAACAGCGGAGCCTGACCAAACCGTTTCAAAAAACCATTGACTTCAGACAATATCTGATGAGAGCCATCAATATTCGGGAGACTGCTGTGTCCGGTCGGAATTAGAATTGAGATGTGTTTCATTGTGCACAAATATCGAAAAACTATGTCGTAAATCACCACTTGAAATGTCGTTTTTGCACAACATTTAATTTACATATCGTCCGTAGGTTTGCAATAGAAAGATTTTAGAGGGAAGAATTTAGATTCAAGATATTAGATTCAAGAGGTAAGATTCAAGAGGTAAGATTATAAAGTCCGGAAATAAAATCGGATGCACCTTAAACAGCAAATACAGAATACCGACTACTGATAACTGACTACTTAATACTGAATACTAATTACTGGCCCCTGACTCATGACTACTGATCCCTGACTACTGACTACTGATCCCTGACTACTGATTACTGACCCCTGATTACTGACCCCTGACTACTAAACAATGGAACAATTAACTTTAAACGAAGACATCAAGGTTTTTTGCGAAACGGCAAGTTCATTTCCGGAAGGTGTAAAGAGTGCTCACGAAAAATTGCATTCATTAATTGAGTTCAGCCCAGCAAGAAAATATTTCGGTCTTTCAAGACCCAATAAAAAAGGCATCATACTATATAAAGCCGCGGCCGAAGAACTGAAAGCTGGCGAACTTTCCTCCCATGGCCTCGAAGAAATTATTATTCAGAAGGGGAATTATCAATGTATTGTTGTGCATCATTACATGAAAGATATTCCTGCTATTGGCATGGCATTTCAGGAACTCATAGCCCTACCTGATATTGACCCGGAGGGATATTGTATTGAATGGTACGTCAATGATGAAGATGTGCACTGTATGGTACGCTTAAAATCTTAATCACATTTATAACCAAATATTTAAAACAAAACAATTATGGCCAAAGTAAGCACTTACCTGAACTTCTCCCGCAATACAGAAGAAGCGTTTAATTTCTATAAATCCGTCTTTGGCGGTGAATTTCTTGGGATGGGAATTGCCCGTCTGGGTGACGTGCCACCACAGGAAGGCATGCCGCCACTAGCAGAAGAAGACAAAGACCTGATTATGCATATTTCGCTGGAAACAATTGGCGGCCATGTAATTATGGGCACTGATGCGCCGGAGTCGATGGGATTCAAAATGAATTTTGGCAATAACATATACATCAATCTTGAGCCGGACAGCAAAGAAGAAACACAAAAGCTGTTTGATGGATTATCGGAAGGAGGAAAAGTAACGATGAATTTACAGCCTATGTTCTGGGGCGCTTTGTATGGAAGCTGCACAGACAAGTTTGGCGTTCAATGGATGTTTAATTGTACACTCTAAAATATACAACAATGAATAATTTACAATTTTCAAAAGAAATAAATGCGGGTGCAGACAAAGTTTGGTTTGCACTGTGGGACGATGCTCACTATCGTAAATGGACAACAGCTTTCCACGAAGGAAGCCATTATAAAACAGACTGGAAAGAAGGCGGCCGTATACATTTCCTGGACCCGCAGGGAAACGGAATGTATAGCAACATCACGAAAAACCAGCCCTATGAAAAAATGTTCTTCACCCACATTGGTGAAATCAAAAACTTTGAAGAGCAGCCATTAGACGAAGCTTCACAGAGCTGGACCAATGCAGAAGAAAATTATACCCTCAGCGAAAACAACGGTGTAACAACACTAAAAGTTACGCTCAATGTAGTGGAAGATGAAAGAATGATTGCCATGTTTGCGGAAGCTTTCCCTAAAGGACTGGCAATAGTGAAAGAATCTGCGGAAAATTTGATGGTTATTGTTTCTACAACAGTTGATGCTTCTGTTGATAAAGTTTGGCAGGTCTGGACAGACCCTGAATCCATTATGAAATGGAATACAGCATCACCGGATTGGCATACCACAAATGCGGAGAACGATTTACGCGAAGGCGGAAAGTTTTCTTCCACAATGGCTGCAAAAGATGGCAGTATGTCTTTCGATTTTTGGGGGAATTATACAAAAATCATACCCAATGAACTGATAGAATATACACTTGGTGATGGCAGAAAGGTGAGTATTTCTTTCAAAAATGAAAATGGTAAAGTGAGCATCACAGAATCATTTCAACCGGAAAGTCAGAATACGCTTGAACTTCAAAGAGGAGGCTGGCAGGCCATTATGAATAATTTCAAACAATTCGTTGAATCTAAAAACTAAAAAAATGACCAACCCAATGTATCCCTGCCTGTGGTTTGATGGCAAAGCAAAAGAAGCAGCAACATTTTATTGCAGTGTATTTAAAGATTCGAAAATTCTGTCAGAAAACCCAATGGTGGTAATGTTCGAATTAAACGGACAGAAATTTATGGGCCTGAACGGCGGACCAATGTTTACATTCAACGAAGCTGTTTCGTATGTAGTAGAATGTGCCAACCAGGAAGAAATTGACCATTACTGGACTAGCCTTACAGCTGATGGCGGACAGGAAAGTATGTGTGGCTGGCTGAAAGATAAATATGGCTTTTCATGGCAAATTGTTCCGGCAGTATTGGGCAAATTAATGAGTGATCCGGAAAAGGGGCAAAGAGTAATGCAGGCGCTAATGAAAATGAAAAAACTTGACCTAGCAACATTAACTAACGCTTAAAAAATAAAAGAAAAATGAAAATTCTGAAAGGACTCCTGCTCACAATCGCCGGTATTGTGGCATTAATGCTGATAGTAGCATTATTTACTCCAAAAGAATATACCGTAAGTGTAACGGAAACCATCAATAAGCCCAAACAGGATGTAGTGAATTATGTGTCTGTTTTACGCAACCAGGAGCAATACAGCGAATGGGTTAAAGCTGACCCGAATTTGCATCCTGAAATCGTTGGAACAGATGGTACAGTCGGAGCGATTCAAAAATGGAACAGCAAGGAAGACAATGTCGGAGAAGGAGAACAGGAAATCACTTCTCTTACCGGCGACAGAATGGATGTGGATCTTCGTTTTAAACGACCATTTGAAGGACAAGCAAAGGCTGCTTATATTTTTAAAGCAAGCGCCGAAACACAAACTGAAATAACTGCGGAATTTTATGAAAAAGCAAAATTCCCTTTGAATCTTATGTCTTATTTCATCGGTAAAAAAATGATTGAGGAAACACAGAAAAAGAACCTCAAAAACCTGAAGGGCATTCTGGAAAGCCGATAGGAAAATGTACTGGCCGGGTTTATCCACAATTCAATAATAAATCATAACTTATAGTGATTTTGCTCATAATCTGTAATGGAGTAAACAATGACCTTTACTGTATTAAAACATCAGATTATGAAAAAAAGAGAACCAGTCAGTCACATCATGACCAAAAATGTATTCAGTGTTAGTGAAGATGCTCTGCTGAAAGATGTGGTAGGTATTTTACGTATCAATAAATTCAGGCACATTCCTGTAACAAAAGGAAGTTCAATCACAGGTATTATCAGCAGTACAGATATTAACCGTCTCACTTTTGGTACATTATTCGAGAACCAGGAAGGTGCTGATGATGCGGTATTGGAAATGCTGACGATCCCACAGGTAATGACCAGCAAACCGAATGTTATTGAAGAAGATACATCCATCAAAGATGTGGCCGAAATATTTGCGAAAGAAAACTTCCATGCGCTGCCGGTCGTGTCAGGTAAGGATCTGGTAGGAATTGTCACTACCACCGACGTTATAAAATATATGCTGGAACAGTACTAAAACTAAATTCTAATGTCATAAAAAAATGGAGACCATAATGGTCTCCATTTTATTATTTTAAAGCATTTCATCAAAATAAACCCTGCTGGTTGAAAGATCATGGTAGGCTCCTACGATCCCAACTTCCTTTTTCCGGATCATTTCTGACAATAAAGGACTTTCGGCTAAGATTTCCTTCAGGGAATTCTCCACATTTTTCCTGATTACTTCTTCCATTTTGGTTCCGGAAACCGGTTCCGGATCATTGATTTTATAACCACATTCTACAATTGCCTTCTGAATCTTGTTGGTAACAGAACTCATTTTTTCATCATTAACATCCTTGAAAGCAAGGCTGACAGCCCCACAACCTGAATGACCTTTTACAACAATCAATTTCGCGCCCAATTTTAATACTGCAATTTTAATACTGCCGATAATCTCAGGAGTAATAATATTTCCGGCAATCCTGATGGTAAGAATATCACCCAGACCGGCATCAAAAATAATTTCGGGCGATGTGCGGGAATCAATACAGTTAATGATAACCGCCATTGGATTTTGTTCTATTTGTGTCGCATCCACCTGATGCTGAAAATATTTATCGGTTGATTTTCCGGTAATGAATCGTTCATTTCCTGCTTTCAATAAATCTAAAACTTCAGAAGGTGTAAGCTTTTGTTGCGTCTCCTTATCCAGAACATTGATAAATTGAATCTGATCCTGGATATCATAATCTTCTTTCAAACCAAGAACATTTAATTGAATGTTTTTATCCGGAGCAACAGCGGTCCTGAAATCTTCAATTATCTCCAAAACGTCCTGGTCAATATACTTTGAATATGTAGCGTCAATTACCACTTTCGAATCTTCCGGTAAAGCCCAAAGTGATTTTTTGATGGCTGATTTATTGAAAAAAGATACCTGATTCTGCAGTACGAGTTTCACTACATTTCCGATGTGTAATTTATTTTCTTCTTTCACAAACGGGCTTTTGAAATTGCTCACCAGGAGAAATAAAATACTGACAGCCAGACCGACCAAAACGCCGATGAGCAAATCGGTAAAAATGATTGCCAGAATGGTGACAACAAACGGGATGAACTGGTCCCAGCCTTTCCGGTACATTTCTTTAAATAAGGAAACTTTAGCCAGTTTATATCCGGTAGTCAAAAGGACAGCAGCCAGAGAAGCCAAAGGGATTAGGTTTAAGATTGACCCCAAAGCAAGAACACTGAGCAGCATAAAAATCCCATGCAAAATGGCAGACAGTTTGGTTTTATTACCGGATTGAATATTCACAGAACTACGCACCACAACGGAAGTTATTGGAATACCACCTAAAAAACCGGAGCAAATATTACCCACACCCTGGGCATCCAGTTCGCGGTTTGGGTTTGATTCGCGCTTGTGTGGATCCAATTTATCAATGGCTTCCAGATTTAGTAATGTTTCAAGCGAAGCAACCATCGCAATGGTAAAAGCGACAACCCACAACTGATAATTACCAAAATTTGCAGCGGAAGGAATGTGGATATAACCTGATAAATTCTCCGTGTCAAATTTGGGAATATTCACCAAATGCTCAGGTTCAATCGCTAAAAACGGAACATAATTTTTAAAAACAATGCTTAGAACAATACCTAAAATAACAACGAAGAGCGATGATGGGAAAAACTTAATTTTCTTCATCGGGGTTTTATCCCAAAGAACAAGAATTAAAATAGAAAGCACACTGAT
>DLGS01000104.1 GCA_002482815.1 Bacteroidetes bacterium UBA7688 | reverse complement strand
CTGCCAGCATGCCTGCCACTTCCACACCGGTCGGGCCACCGCCGGCGATGACAATTGAAGTTAGTTTCTCTTTTTCCTGCTCGTCATTGGTGTGCGTTGCCTGCTCCAGATGCAGCAGTAGTTCATTTCTCAGATGAAGTGCATCATCAATTGTTTTCATGGGCAACGCAAGCTTTCTTACATTTTCCATTCCAAAGTAATTGGTTTCTGTGCCCATTGCCAATACCAGGTAATCATATTCCAATACACCATTATCGGTTTCAATCTGAAATAAGGCCGGATGAATCCTGATTAAGGTTCCATTGAAGTAACGAACATTTTTTTCAAACTGGAACATCTTCCGGAAGGGATAGGAAATGTTGGATGCTTCAATAAATGAAGTTGCGACCTGATAAAGCAAAGGAGGAAAAAAGTGGTAATTATTTTTGTCCACCAAAGTGATTTCAATTCCTTCTTTGCCGGCAAGCGATTTGGCTAAATTAAGTCCCGCAAAACCTCCGCCAATGATGATAATTTTCATTTAATAATTGATTTTTTGCTTCATTATTATCATGCAAATTAGTGTTTGTAGCTACCTGCTATTGTTTCTTTAGGGAATAATTAAGATAGTCTTTTTAGAATCCTGTGAGGCAATTTTGTATTCTTTTTTACGTTAATTTGAATTGTATTTAAATCCCTCATTATGCCACTAAAAATAATTCTTTGTGCTATTCTGTTATATATCGGTTCTATTGCTAAGGCTTATGACAAAGTTTTTGTTGCTAAATGCCTGGAGGAACAATCTTACAGTACCTTGCTGGATATTGCCGGTCAGATAAATGAAAATGAATACGATAATTATTTGTTGAATGCCTTTGGATACGCGGCATTTCAAAGTTCCTTGTTTGGAAAGTCGGCTTCTTTTTATCTTAAATCCTTTGATAAGGATTCATCTAACATACAGGCAAACCTATACCTGGGTCTCATAAAAAAACAACAGAAAAAGTCCAACGAAGCACTTCCTTTTTTTCAAAGGTTGATTGTTTTAAAGCCTGGACAGGCAAGGTTTTATAAACTTGCCGGCGATTGTTTTTCCGCCACCAGGCAAACTGATAGCGCGATTGTTTATTTTGGAAATGCCTTTCAACTTGCCAATATTGATGTGGGTATTGCGTATCAATATGCCGAATTGTTATACGAAAAGAAATATTTTGCCGAAGTGGACAGGGTAGTACAGACTGTGATGACTGTAGATTCCAATAATCCTTCGATTCTTGGTATTGCCATTCGTTCAGCCTACCAACAAAAAAAGTATAAAGAGGTTTTGCCTCTGGCATCTAAAGTTCAGGCGTTAAATTTAGGGGAATCGGCTTACGCCTCATTAATGTTTGGCGTTTTCGCTTCGCTGCAATTGAAAGATTACCAGCAAAGCCTTATTTATTCAACTTATTTAATGGAAAGTGGTAGCGAATCTGAGCAGGTTTACTATTACGCGGCTAAAGCTTATGCGGGTTTGAAAAAATATGAGCAAAGCAATGAGCTGCTCAAAAAATGCCTTGAACTTGCTATCTCCACTCAGGTTGAACAATATTATATCGATATGGCAGATAATGAGGAGCATTTAAATAATTATGCAAAAGCTCAACGCCATTATGATACGGCCAGGTATATGTTTGGTAATAGTGTGGTGCTTTATAGAAAAGCGCTGGCCTATGATGCGGCGAAACAAAGTGACAAAGCAAAGAAGGCTTACCTTGATTTTCTGAAACTGGCCAAAGATGAGGATACAACTTTACTGAATTATGCTAAAAAACGAGTTGAAAGTTTATAATTATTTATAAATCGCCTGTGCCCGGGAAAGCCTGTCATTTATGGCTTTTCCTAAACCATTATCCGGAAAAATTTCGGCGAGTATGACATCCGCATCAAGCTTGTCAATTTCCCGCATGGTGTGGAACAGTTTTTTTGAAGCTTCGCTTAAACTACCGGTTTCCGATAAAATAAATTGCTGCACATTATTCAACTCATAGGTTTGTTGAAAATTAATACTGACCATTTTCTTTCCTTCAAATCTTTTTGCCAGTTCTGCTATATTACCGATATACAGTTCTGTTTTCGGAGCGTAATGTGATTTCAGCTGGCCGGATGTTGTTGGTTTATTTTCTTGCGTTTTATCCGCCATTTTTACAGGAAATCCCGTGATTTTTTCAATTTCCTCCATGGAAACGCCTCCAACCCGATGGACAATTACCTGATCTTGCTCATCAAAACCAATAATTGTGCTTTCCAGGCCCACACTTGCAGCTTCACCATCAAGGATGTATTCAATTTTGCCGTCCAGGCTATCTAAAACATGAGAAGCCAATGTCGGACTGATATAACCGAATTCATTCGCACTCGGTGCCGCCAGCGGAAATGCCAGCCGGGATAATAAACTTAAAGTCAGCGGATGATTTGGGATACGAATGGCTACCAGTGCGCTTCCTGCTGTTACTAGGTCAGGAATAATATCTTTTTTGGTTAATAGAAAGGTAATCGGTCCGGGAGAAAGTTTATTGGCAAGCTGGTGTGCAATCGCAGGAATATGCTGAGCATAAAGTTCTGCGTCATCCCAACTTTTGATATGGACTATCAAAGGATTGAAGATTGGTCTGTTTTTGGCTTCAAATATTTTGATAACCGCTTCTTCATTCAATGCATTTGCAGCAAGCCCATAAACTGTTTCAGTCGGAATGGCCACTACTTTGCCTTCTTTCAACAGTTTTATTGCAGTATCGATATTTTTGCTGATTATTGTTTGCATTGCGGCGCAAAGATAAAGAGATGGTTCAGGATTTTTTGACGATGCTTCAATTTCTTATTTAGCACTTACTTTTGCCGTATGAAATTTTCTGTGGGCGATAAAATGCTGATTAAGAAGACCGGCGAGGAAGGTGTTATCGTTTCTTTGCTGGACAAGACGATGGCTGAAGTGAAAGTTGGCAAGACGATTTTTCCCATTTATATTGATGAAATCGACCATCCTTACCTGAAATGGTTTACACAGAAGAACAAAGACGAACAAAAGAAGAAGGTTTTACGGGAGCAAATTCCTGTAGAAAAGTTGGAATTGAAAGCACCGAAGGTAGCCTCCGGCATTCACCTCACTTTTATGCCGGTTTTCCATACAGTCGAAATGGAGGAGCAGGTTGAACGTGTGAAAATTTTCATTGTCAATCATTCCCATTTTACAATAGAACTCCGCTATGATGTGCGTCTGGAAAACGAAACCCTGTTCAGTTATCTGGGCACTATTCAACCATTTACTGATTTATACATTCATTATCTGGAT
>DLGS01000052.1:197-6737 GCA_002482815.1 Bacteroidetes bacterium UBA7688 | reverse complement strand
TACTCATAATCGCTCCCCTGTCCTGCATTTGTGGCAGAGCTGATGTCATGGCCATAGCCGGCACCATTCGTGCCATTACACCCAGCATCATAAAGGTATTAATTACAACCACCCAAATAAATGGAACAGCCGGGAGATTTGTATAAATCAGCACCATTGTTACCATCCAGAGGCTTGCAATAGTGAATATAGTCAGCTTATTTATTTTATCTGCAAATCGGCCAATGATTGGCATAATGACCAATGTACCAGCACCAGCTACCATAAACAGAATTTTCAACTGGTCTTGCCTTACACCAAGATTATTGACAGCATAAGCACTTCCGAAGGGCATCATCATAAATCCTCCCAACGACAACAATGCTGTTGCCAGAAACCCTATCCTGTATTTGCGCTGACGAAGGGTATTCCATAAATGTCTTAAAGCATTATGACCATCCATCGCGGGTGCCAAAAGGTGAGTCACAACAGGTTGCATTTTTACAAAAACAATCACCCAGATAAGAAATGCCAAACCAACAATCATAAAAAACGGAGCCTGCCAGTTCCACATTTCAGAAATGTAAAGACTGATAGGAATACCTAAGACCTGACTGGCCCCAAAACCCATTTGTACATACCCCATTACCCTTCCACGTTGTTGCAAAACAAACAAATCTGCAACAATTGCCATTGAAATAGAACTGATAACCCCGCCAAAAATACCGGTGATAATCCTGGCCGAAATCAGAAAAATATAATTGTGGGCTAAACCGCAAAACAATGTTCCAATAATAAAACCAACATAGAAGAATAACAGTAGTTTTTTACGGTCGAAACGATCGGCAAAGCCTGCTGTCAGAAAGCCGGAAATACCTGCACTAAAGGCGTAAGCAGAAACTACGAATCCGAATTGTTTGGTGCTGATTTTCATGGATTTCATCAGCATATCTCCCAAAGGATTCATTATCATAAAATCCAGTACTACTGTAAACTGGGTAAGCGCAATGAGCGTAATGATGAGAATTTGATAGGGTGTGAATTTTATTTTATCGGTTGCTGGTTTCATAGGTAGCAAATGTAAAAGAAAATGATGGCTTGCTTTTGCTGATGAAAAAACATAATTTCACAGACTAAAACCACCTATTATGAAAACAAACACCTTCTTCTACATCGTTTTTATAGCGCTGTTGGGATTTACCAATCCATCTCAGGCCCAAAGTGACTTTGCTCCTGTTGGCGCTGTTTGGTACAATAATTTTTATAATGGCGTATACAAAACGGAAGTCGTTTCTGATACGGCTGTACTTGGCGTAGTATGCAGCAAGTTAAAGCAAAGCACATTTATCAAATTCTCGCCTCTGTTTGGCTGGGAAGAGAGAAGTTCGCGAGATTTTTATCTGCACAGTACTGAAGATACTGTGTTTATATACAATGAAATTTATAAGAATTTCACACCATTATATGTGTTCAATGTAAAGGCCGGAGATACGGTAAGATTACCCGACATCAATCCTGCAAATAGCTGCGTAAAAATTGATACGGCAACAACACAATTCGCCTTTGTAGTGGACTCAGTAAAGGATGTGCTATATGATGGTGTGTTACTGAAAACAGTTTACTCAACAGCAATTGACACGGCTGAAGCCTATCTGGCATGGAATCAGGGAACGGGTGGAAAATCTAATGTTTATGTGCAAAAACTTGGCGCTTTGAAATATGGACTGTTACCGGATTGTAATAAAATGTGCCCGACAATTCTGGAAGGTTGCAACCGTTCTTTAAATTTAAGATGTTACACAGACAGTAAAATCAGTGTTAAGCTAACTGATACCTGTATGCCAACAGGTCTTGTGCCCGCCAGCATCAGCGAAATAGAGAAAATTGAAAATTCACTCTTCCTATATCCCAACCCTACTACAGATATGGTTTCTATCGTAAATGCAGGTTTACAATCTCCATCTAATCTGGTTGTATTAAATGCATTGGGGCAAATTGTTTTGCAGCAGGAATATAAAGCTGGAAACAAAATCACCTTTGATGCCGCTCCTTTTGCCAGAGGAATTTATTTTGTTCGTCTGGAAAATAAAACGAAGGGCAGCATTGCTACCGGAAAATTAATCAAAGAATAAATCCTTAAATTTTAGCTTAAGAAAAAGGTCAGCAAATAAATTTGCTGACCTTTTTTTGTTGAAGAAGTGGAATTTTATTTAAAAAAAGTATAAATTTACACTATTAATAAACACTAATAATGAGAATATATACGACATTTTTTATTTTATTATTTCTTTTGGCAAAAACCCAAAATGTTTACTCCCAAAGTGAATTTGCTCCAGTAGGGGCTGAATGGTATCATAATGGATATGATGGCACACTTTTATATAAAAGCTATGCAGCGAACGATACTATAATAATGGGCAAAAATTGCAGACGTATCCTTCAGCAGACGTTTATTGCGCCCAAGGATATTTATTATGCGCCTAAGTATAAACTCAGTCGCCCTCTGTTTATTTATGGAAATGAGGACTCTGTTTTTATTTACAATGAAAATTTCAGTGAATTCACTCTATTATATGTTTTTAATGTTTTTAAAGGTGATACTGTTCGTCTAAAACCAATATTAAGTGTTTCCTGTACAAAACATGGATCAGAAATTGAGGATGTAAGCTTTTCGTTCATAATAGATTCTGTAAAAGATATAGACTATGGAGGCACAATATTAAAAACAGTTTATTCAACTCCATTAATAGAAAAATCTTCAAGCTTAAGCTGGGATGCAAATTCCTGGTCTTCAACAAAGCCAATACAAAATATTTATGCGCAAAAAATAGGAAGTCTTTACAGTGGCTTTTTACCCTATTGCATTAACAAATGTGTTTCTCTTACTGTGGAAGGCTGCTCTAATCCAGACACTATATTATGCTATAATGATGCTACAAGTGATATTCATTTAATTGCAGGTGAATGTGGTAAGGGATATATCAATACAAGCATTGATGAGTTTCAAAGTTTCGAAAATAAAATTCAGTTTTATCCCAACCCCGCTACAGATATGGTTTCTATCGTAAATGCAAGTTTACAATCAGCATCCAGTCTGGTTGTTTTAAATGCATTGGGGCAGATCGTATTGCAGCAGGAATATAAAACCGGAAACAAAATCACTTTCGATGCAGGTCCATTTGCAAGAGGCGTATATTTAGTTCGCCTGGAAAATAAAACAAAGGGCAGCATTGCTACCGGAAAATTGATCAAAGAATAAGTTCTGAAATTTGAACAAAAGAGAAAGGTCAGCAAAACTAGTTTGCTGACCTTTATTTGCTAAATATTTAAAATGAGAAAGTAAAAATACATACATTTATACTATTAAAAAATATAATGAAGAGACGATATACGACATTTTGCATTTACTTATTTATTCTTTTGGCCGGGGCTGAAAATGTTTACTCCCAAAGTGATTTTGCACCCGTGGGAGCAGTTTGGTATCATAATTATTTGGGTGGAGTTTATAAAACTGTCGTAGAAGATGAAACGACTATTTCAGGAAAAAAAGTAAGTATTCTAAAACAAAGCGTTTATCGTGATTCATTTTACGAAGCTGTAAATTATCCGGCGGTATCTTGTAGAAATTTATACCTCTATTCAACCACAGATACGGTATTTATTTATAATGAGCGGTTCGAGGAATTTACTCCGCTCTATATTTTTAACGTAAAAGCAGGTGATACCGTTTCCCTTCCAATTATTAACACCGAAGGATGCGATGGATTTAATAAAGAAGATTTAGAATTTATTTACAAAGTAGATTCAGTAAAATATGTATTATACGATGGCCAATTACTGAAAACAGTCTATACAAAAACAATAAATACGCCAAATAATGCGCTACACTGGGCATACAGAAATGACTCAAACGGGGTGTATGTACAAAAGTTAGGCGGGCTAATGTATGGATTTCTACCAAACTGTCGGGCTGGATGCGCAACTATTACCTCAGCAAATTGCAATCAACCAAGAGGAGTTCGCTGTTATAGTGAGGCATTAATTAGTATTAAACTTATTTCTGAAGATTGTGATAAAGGAAACAAAATCAAGGCTAGTATTCCTGATCTAAAATCTATTTCAAATGCTTTGATTATACAACCTAACCCTGCTACAGATATGGTTTCTATCGTAAATGCAAATATACAATCTCCATCCAGTCTGCTTGTGTTCAATGCATTAGGGCAAATTGTATTGCAGCAGGAATATAAGGCCGGAAACAAAATCACTTTTGATGCAGGTCCATTTGCAAGAGGCGTTTATTTAGTTCGCCTGGAAAATAAAACGAACGGCAGCATCGCTACGGGGAAATTAATCAAAGAATAAGTCCAGAGATTCGAACAAAAGAAAAAGGTCAGCAAAATTGATTTGCAGACCTTTTTTCCATCTAAAAAACAAACAACGAAAATTCTTACCTTAAAGCCATTTGCTTTTCATTAATCATTCTGCGAAGATTGATTAATCCATATCGCATGCGCCCCAAAGCAGTATTAATACTTACATCGGTCAGTTTTGCAATTTCCTTAAAACTCATTTCGCCATAAATCCGCAAAGTAATTACTTCCCTTTGTTCTTCGGGTAATTGTTCCATCAGCTGGCGCAAACCCTGTTCAGTTTCTCTTTGCTCAATTTTCGGAATTCCTGTAGAATCAGGTCCGGCCAATAATTCCATGATATCTTCACCGTTGGCCAATGTAACCGGCAGTTTACGGCGGGTGCGACGGAAATGGTCCATACAAAGATTATGTGCAATACGGCTGGCCCAAGGGAGAAATTTCCCTTGTTCGGCATAATGGCCTTCGCGCATATTGCGAATCATTTTCAAAAATGCATCCTGAAATAAATCCTCTGCCAGATATTTATCTTTTACAAGCATGTAGATACTTGTATAAATTTTATCCTTATAACGATAGATTAATTTTTCGAGCGCGTTTTCATTGCCACTCAAAAAGGCATGCACAAGTTCGGTGTCGGTAGCCGATTGTTGGAGTACTGTCATATACTTCGTGTGTTTGGGTTTAAAAAAATGATGATGTATTAATTACACCATTGGCATTTTTACACAATTGTTGAAGTAGAAGTATAGACTATAGAGACAATATTTTGGTTTGACTGAAATCAAAGATAAGATTGGATGCAATATAAAGTACAAAATCTTCACTTTTTTTTCAGAAAGTTTTACAAGTTCCTTAGCAATAAGGTTTTGTTGTTACCTAAAAAGCATTTTCTTTGCCTTATGGGTTCACTAAATATCGAAACTCCCTTTAACATTGACCTTGAATTTACCACTGCCTCTTTGCTGAAGCGTGCAGGTGCGGTGATGTTGGACATGTTTGTGTTGATTCTTTATATGTTGCTTGTATATCGTTTTGTGATTATCAATTTCGATATGGGCAAAAAGCTGAACGAACTAGTGATGATGATGAGCATTTCCATTCTTCCCTTTATTTATTTTCCGGCGACAGAAATATTGTTTAACGGGCAAACGCCCGGCAAACGTCTTTTGGGGCTTAAGGTAATGGATAAAGAAGGGAATGAACCAACTATCAGCCAATATCTGCTACGCTGGCTGATGGGGATTGGGAACTATACGGTATTTCTTTTACCCTATGTTATCGTAACTTCGGCTATGGCAGCTTTTTCACTGGTAATGTTTTCCTTTCTGCTGATTGGGATATTTTATTTGCCTGATTTTATTTGTTCAGCTATAACAGTCAAGAATCAACGCATAGCCGATTTAGCGGCAGGTACAGTGGTTATTGATGTGAAAAAGAAAATGGATTTTTCAGAAACCATCTTTCTGGAAATACATGACGAAAATGCAGTGGCAAAATATCCCCAGGTACTACAACTTAGCGATAAAGATATTAATGGTATAAAAAACCTGCTCAAAAAGAACGCCAAAACAAAGGTTGAAATCCAATACCGGAATAAAATTGTTTTACGCATCAAAGAGGTCATCAATATTACGGATGAGCATTATGATGATGTCGATTTTCTGGAGCAGTTATTAAGGGATTACAATTATCTGACGCAGCGAAAATAAGTGTTGAATAAACTGTTTATTTCACTTTCAACAATTCATTTAGGACTGTAAAAACAGCCGGGCAGGATGTTGAATTCTTCAGCGTAAGCGGAATGCGTTTTAATAAAACATCTTCATCTGTATAGGGGTACCTGCGGCAATCGCTCGGTCTGTCTTGGTATATTCTGCAATAATTATCCGCACCCAGAAAAGGGCATGGAGATTGTTTGACAACATAATCATTGTCTTCATCCAGCCGCAAATACTGTTGTGCAAAATCGCCCTCCTTCATCCGCATCAACTTTGCGATTCGTTTGATATCCGGTTGCTTAAAGCGTGGAGAATAACTTTTACAGCAATTACCACATTCAAGGCAATCGATTTTGGCGAAGGCCTCTTCATGAAGTTTTGGCAACAACTTTAGCATTTTTGTTTTATTTCCTTTTTCAAGCAAATATTTAAAAGCTTTTTGTTGTTCTGCAGACTGTTTTTGCCAA
>DLGS01000052.1:0-143 GCA_002482815.1 Bacteroidetes bacterium UBA7688 | reverse complement strand
GTTTTTTGCCAAAGTGGTGAAATATCCAATGCCATTTAATTGAGGAAGAATAAATGCAGAAATACTACAAAATCAGAAGTTGAGATACTACAAATAGAAAAGCCGATCTGAGAACAGATCAGCCCCTATAAACCCTATCACCA
>DLGS01000250.1:1361-4133 GCA_002482815.1 Bacteroidetes bacterium UBA7688 | reverse complement strand
GGAGATAACAAAATCCCAGAGGATCATGAATCTATTAAAAAGCCTTGGCAAACCGTTGGGACAACCAACAATTCATGGGGTTATAAATCATATGATCAAGATTGGAAGTCAGTAAAAGAGTTATTGTTCTGGTTAACAGAAATTGTAAGTAAAGGAGGGAATTACATGTTAAATATCGGGCCTACTGCTACAGGGAGTATTCCCCAGCAAAGTTTCGACAATCTAATGGAAGTTGGCCAATGGTTGAAAATAAACGGAGAGGCAATTTACAATACTAGAAAATGGAGTGTAACTCATGAGGGACCAACCAAATTAAAAATGGGCGGTACAAATACCAGACAAGAGCAAGCAGGCTTAAAAATCGAGTTTACATCTCAAGACTTTTGGTTCACTAAAAACGGTAAAAACCTATATGCAATTTCTTTAGAGAACAATAAACGTGAGGTTGTAATCAAATCTCTTGCCAGCGAGGATAATAAAATAGGAGGTGTAAAACTTCTTGGATCAGATGCTGAAGTGAAATGGCGTCAAGATCGAAATGGTTTAAAAGTAACGCTACCAGAAGTCTTACCTTCAAAAATAGGTTACGCCTTAAAAATAAACTTGATAGAATAAACCAACTTGATTTTTTTTAACACTTATTAAATTAGTGAAATCAAATAAACCAATATTTTCGATGAAACGACGATTAATACTATTGACAGTATTGTTGACAGGAACTATATTTTGTGCTTTCGCAAAGTTCCCTTCTATCAAAGCTGATTTTTATGTCTCCTCCAAAGGGTCTGATAAATGGTCTGGAACATTAGAGATTCCAAATTCGCAAGGATCGGATGGTCCTTTTGCCACATTAGAACGAGCTCGAGATGCAGTGCGTAATTTAAAAAAAGTAAAATCAAAAGATATTTTGGTTCTTGTTCGAACAGGGACCTACCAGTTGAAGAAGACCATTGTGTTTGGCTTGGAGGATTCAGGTGAAGGAAACACTAAAATTACCTACGCTGCCTTNNAGCCCTGTGTTTAGTTCGGGAGTAGCGATTAAGGGCTGGAAAAAAGTAGAAGGCAACTTGCCCGGCTTGCCAGCAGCGGCACAAGGCAAAATAATGGTAGCTAATGTTTCAAGTCATTTTCGTACCCTCTATGATAATGAAGGTATGTTGCCAAGAGCTAGTTCAGCAGGATTTATTCCTTTGGCGGGAGGTCTTCGCAACCAAATTCATTTCCCGGCAGGAATGTTGAAGAATTGGAGCAATGTGGAAGATGTAGAAGTTGTGGTTCGTCCGCTTCAGGCATGGATTATGAATATCCTGCCTTTAGCATCTGTTGATGTGAAAACGCAAGTTGCCACTACAAGTATTGAAGCAACATACGCAATGGCTCCTCTCCATTATCTGCCAACTACAGCATCTTGTTGGTTAGAAAATGTACTTGAGGAACTTGACAAACCTGGTGAATGGGTACTAAATTCAAAGAAAGGCAAGTTATATCTATGGCCAAGAAATGGTTCTACTGTAGAGGCTCCCACTTTGAACGAGTTGATTCGCGTTGAAGGAAATATTGATTTTGAATGGCCAAAAGATATTCCTGTGCGTAACCTGTGTTTTCGTGGGCTAACATTTACGCATGGCGAACGCTACATATTGGATAAGAATGATAAGGGCTTGCAACATGATTGGGATATGCTGGATAAGGATAATGCCTTGGTTCGTCTTCGTGGTGCAGAAAACTGTTCGATTGAACAGTGTCATTTTCTTAATAGTGGTAGTGGTGCTATACGCGTAGATCTTTATGGGCAGGAAAACAAAATCACCGGTAACCATATCGAACACATGGGCGGTGGAGGCATCCTACTTTGTGGTTACGGACCCGGAACAAAAGACGTAAATAAAAAGAACCTAGTTTACAATAACAATATTCATAATGTAGGAGAAATCTATTGGCATTCACCCGGAATATTCCTTTGGCAGAGCGGTGAAAATCGCGTAGCTAATAATCTTATCCATGATACACCATATACAGGAATTATAATTTCAGGGTGCATGACCGGGTTTTTTTCAAAGAAGGGAGACAGCAGAGAACTGGTGCGAACAATCAGAAAGAATGAGATAAGTAAGTTATCAAATCGTCCCAAAATAGATGAAGTACGCCCATACCTGCATACACAAAAAAATATGATTGAAAGCAACGAAATTCATCATGTTATGGAAAAGATGGGAGACGGCAATGCAATTTATATCAGAGGTGCAGGTGCTGATAATGTCATCCGCCGTAATTATATCCACGATATGGTTGCGCCAATGATTATGCAATGTGCCATCCGTACAGACGGAGGGCAAAGGGATACTTACATAACGGAAAACCTGATCTACAGATGTACTTCCCAGGGGATTATGCTAAAGCTTAATAATCATTGTGAAAACAATATTGTTGCAGATATTATTGAGCCACCTAGAGGTTACTATTTGTCTTTACGTGAAGGACCAATGATTGGGGCAACAATTAAACAAAACATATTTTATTCATCAAAAAAAGTAGTTGGTTTTATTAACGAACTGAAGCCAGGTAAGAATTCGACAACTGAGGATGGTAGAGGTAGGCAAATCGCCCAATCTAAAGAGGCCGATGCCAATTACAATATTTATTATTCCAAGGCTGACAACGAGTTCGGTAAATCGTTTTTAAAAAAGCAACAAGAAAGCGGTGTAGATCTCAACAGTCAGTCGGTAGATCCATTATTTGTAGATCCAGAACATGGAGATTTTAGATTTAAAC
>DLGS01000250.1:0-1341 GCA_002482815.1 Bacteroidetes bacterium UBA7688 | reverse complement strand
TGTCCCTATTGACTTGTCACAAATAGGATTACGTAAAACCACGAAATAGCATGCAGAAAATATTATGTTTAATCGTATTTATTCTTACAGACTGGGAGGGGAAGGACCAGATTATTTTAAGATACCCCCTAGCTTTTAGGGCTATTAACAAATAATGTAAGTAAATAATTGGTTGAATAAAGAAAACAGATTTTTTATACAATCAATAATTAGTTAAACCAATTTAAACTAAATAATTATGAATATGATGGCTGCTAACATTGATACAACAATTCCTGTAGCACATGCTTATCACATGAAAGAAAAAGCAGATGAAATTGGAGCTCCAGTATCTATTTTTATTGTAAAAAATGCTGGACATAATTGGCGCAAAGCAGGAGGAAACATTGACCCTACACTAGAGGTGATTACCCAAAAAACTATTGATTTCTTTTTGAAATACAAATAGCATAAAACAGGAAAACTCAAAAATTAAAATTTATGAAAAATTTATTTCTATTATTAATCGTTTCATTATTCATTAGCTGCAGTAGCAAAAAGGCACTTAATTATCAGCAAATGAATGCTTCTAAGAAGGTAGCCGAAGAAGCTTTTAACGATGCCAAATACGGCATGTTTATTCATTGGGGTTTGTATTCCATTCCTGGCGGGATTTGGAAAGGAAAAAAAATGGAGGAATTAAACGGTCCTAAAGTAGCTGAGTGGATACAGTTTGGCGCTAAAATACCGAGAGCAGAATATGCACACTTAGCAACGCAATTTAATCCCACCCAATTTGATGCTGATGCCATTGCAAAACTAGCAAAAGATGCTGGTATGAAATACTTGGTCATTACTGCAAAGCATCATGATGGCTTTGCCATGTATGATTCAAAAGTAAGCGAATATGATATTATGGTTGCAAGTCCTTATAAAAAGGACATAGTTAAACAACTTTATGATGCTTGTAAAAAGCATGGGATAGATTTCGGTATATACTATTCTCATAATATTGATTGGAAAGACGGTAATGATTCTGGTTATTCTGAATATTTGGCCACTGGACTTGAGTTAAATGATAAGGCAAAGCGGAAAGCCGGAGTAAATACTTGGGATCCTAGTTCCAACACTTTTTCAGAGTATTTAGAGAATAAGGCCTATCCACAAGTCACTGAACTTTTGAAGAAGTTTCCAGATATGAAAACCTTATGGTACGATATGGGACACTATGTAACGCCAGCGCAAAGCCTTAATTTTTACAAAATTGCCTACGATATACAACCCAATATGTTAGTGAATTCAAGAGTTGGAAACGGATTGGGAGATTTTGACATCCCGGGAGATAACAAAATCCCAGAGGAT
>DLGS01000141.1 GCA_002482815.1 Bacteroidetes bacterium UBA7688 | reverse complement strand
TCCCGGATTTTTCTACAGGTGGAGCCATAGATGTGGCAAATTATAATGATGGTGCACGCGGAGGTAAGGTAAGGGTGCGTGCACGCATTGAAGATGTTGATAAAAAAAGCATTGCCATACGTAGTGTACCCTATGGTATTACTACATCTCAGCTGGCCGACAGCATTTTGAAAGCCAACGACAATGGCAAAATCAAAATCAAAAGTGTGCATGACAATACTGCCGCCGACGTGGAACTGATTGTTCAGCTGGCTGCCGGTATCTCTACAGACCAAACCATTGATGCACTTTATGCCTTCACGGATTGTGAAATCTCGATTTCGCCCAATGCCTGTGTTATTATCAATGACAAACCACACTTTGTAAGTGTTACAGACTTGTTGAAAGAGTCTGTAAAAGAAACCAAAGATTTACTGCTACGGGAATTGCAAATCCGACTTGGCGAACTGGAAGAAGACTGGCATTTTTCTTCTTTAGAAAAGATTTTTATCGAAAAAAGAATCTATCGTGATATTGAAGAGCAGACAACCTGGGAAGGGGTTCTGGACGCGATTGACAAAGGATTAAAACCTTATAAGAAACTTTTCCGCCGGGAAATAACACAGGAAGATATCGCGAAATTGACAGAAATCCGGATTAAGCGTATTTCGAAATTTGATGCTTTTAAAGCAGACGAACATATTAAAGGAGTCAATGACAATATTGCTGAAGTGACCCACAATATTGAACACCTGAATGATTACACCATTAAATATTACGAAGGCATCCTGAAAAAATATGGGAAAGGCCGCGAAAGAAAAACAGAAATCCGTCAGTTCGAAACTATACAAGCCAATACCGTGGCTATTGCCAATGTAAAATTGTATGTCAACTGGAAAGAAGGTTTTGTGGGAACCGGCCTTAAAAAAGATGAATTCCTGTTTGATTGTTCTGACCTGGATCAGATTATTGTTTTCAGGCGAGATGGTAAAATGAGCGTAACGAAAGTTTCAGATAAAACATTTGTGGGAAAAGACATTCTTCATGTAGATATTTTCCGCAAAAATGACGAAAGAACAACCTACAATATGGTCTATCTGGACGGAAAATCAGGTATTGCCTACGGTAAACGGTTTAATGTGACAGGAGTAACCCGTGACAAAGAGTATGACCTGACAAAAGGAAATCCCAACAGTAAGGTGCTTTATTTCACTGCCAATCCAAATGGAGAAGCAGAAACGATTTCTATTATCCTTTCTCCCGGGAGTAAAGCACGTGTAAAAAATCTGGATTTCTTCTTTGAAACACTAGATATTAAAGGCAGAAGTGCCGGGGGAAACCAGGTGACGAAGTATCCGATCAAAAGCATCAAACTGAAAGAAAAGGGCAAATCCACCCTGTCGGCCCTGAAAATCTGGTATGACCCGAATACCGGCCGCTTGAACAAAGAAGAGCATGGACAACTTTTGGGAAGATTTTCGGAAGGAGACAAAATCATTGCTTTTTATAAAGATGGCAGCTATGAACTGACCGATTTTGAATTGACCAACAGGTATGAAACAGCTGACACATTATTAATTGAAAAATTCCATCCGGAAAATGTAATTTCTGCGATTTATCTGGACGCAGCCAACAATCAATATTACTGTAAGCGATTTGTAATTGAAACACAAACACTCAAAAACAAATTCACCTTTATTAAAGAAGGAAAAGGAAATGAATTGTCTTTGGTGAGCACCAACTCAGAACCTACAGCAATCATCCGTAGTGGCAAAAAGAAAAGTGAGTGGATAGAAGAGCAGATTGCACTAAGCGAATATACCGAAATCACCGGTTGGAAAGCCATTGGTAAAAAGCTGAACATCCCCGACATTAAAGAAATAGCGCTCATTCCGAATGAGGAATCTGATGCTGAAAACCCGACCTTATTTTAGTAAAAAATAGTTTACCTTTATACTGTAAAACAAACTTTTATTGGGATTAGCCTGCCGTAAATGATGAAAAAAATTGAATTAGAAATTGTAGCACTATCGCACAGCATAACACAAAACAATTCTTATGCAATTGTGCTTGGGGAAATGGAAGGACAAAGAAGAATGCCAATCGTCATCGGGGCTTTTGAAGCACAGGCAATCGCAGTTGCATTGGAAAGAATGCAGCCAACAAGACCTTTGACACACGATTTGTTTTTTGGCTTTATGACCAAATTTGAAATTGAATTATCGGAAGTTATTATTTATAAATTGGAGGAAGGAATTTTCTTTTCCAAACTGATTTGCCTGCAAAACAATTCGGAAGAAATAGAAATCGATTCGCGCACCTCTGATGCTCTGGCACTGGCAGTCAGAGCCAATTGCAGAATTTATACTTACGAAACCATCATAGAATCTGCCGGCATATTTCTTAACAGTGAAGATAGACCTGCAAAGCGAGCTATTCAGGCACAATCAGCTGAACAAAATGAGGGTGGAGAGGATGTAAATGATCTTAAAATACTGAGCTACGCAGAGTTGAATGCATTACTCAATGATGCTTTGGAGCAAGAAGACTATGTTCGCGCAATCCATATTCGTGACGAAATTAACACCAGGACAAAAGAAGACTAGACGCTATCCACCCCATTACTTTATGAAAATCAAATTGTGGTTTCTATTAGTGCTCTTTGGCTTAAGCAGTAAGGTTCAGGCGCAGGTCAGGTGTGGCCATGATGCAATAATCAAACATTTAGAAACACTTTACCCGGGCACACAAAAAGCTTACGAACAGGAAAGGCAAACTGCATTAAATAATGCTGTGCAATACAATCGTTCCAACATTACAAATGCCAAAACATCAGCCAACATAATTATCCCTATTGTATTTCATATTGTTTTAGACTCAGCTAAATTTAAATCGATTGGAAGCATAACAGGTATTGAACACCGCATTAATACCCAAATTGCAGCATTAAACGAAGACTACAGCGGCAATAATCCATGGAAAGCCAAAATACCATCAGTTTGGCAACCATTAAATACGAATGCAGGGGTACAGTTTTGTTTGGCACACAAAGATGTCAATGGAGTTTACTCTCCAGGTTACGATATAAAAATTGTTCCTTCAGGCACTACTTTTCGTGGAGAGAATGGCGGTAAAGATGCTAAATTCAAAGCGACAGGTGGACTGGACGCCTGGGATAACACCAAATATTTAAATGTTTGGGTATCGAATTACAGATTAGATGATGGTCAGACTTTGCTGGGATTTTGTGTACCACCCGCCTTTCCGAATTTTACTAAACCGGAATTGGGCGTAGCCCTTAATTATACTGTTTTTGGAGCTAGAACCAGCAGCAGCCAACTTTTTCAAAAAAACTTTGATCTTGGCAGAACCCTAACCCACGAGATTGGTCATTACTTTTATCTTTTTCATACCTGGGGCGATGATTCCGGCGCTTGTCCGGATTCAGGAGGAACAGATGACGGATTTAGTGATACCCCACCCCAGGCAGATGCTTCAACAGGCAAACCACCTTTCCCAAGATTTGATGCCTGTACTC
>DLGS01000011.1 GCA_002482815.1 Bacteroidetes bacterium UBA7688 | reverse complement strand
TTTTCATAGCAGTCAGGAGACTGCAGTTTAACCTCGACATAGTCCGCTCTGCTGCTTTGCTCTGCTACAGATTACGCCGAATGGGGGGGGGCATTAGTTGATTTCTCCATTTCTCCAATAGTCTTCTGCGATGTCAAGTTTTGATAGTACTTCTTTACAAACTTTTTTATAAATATCACCTAACCCAAATAAATGTATTTTGTCGTAACGAAACCAGTCTTCAGTCAAACTACTTTCTGTTTTCATGTTTGATTGAATCCTTTTTCTTTTATACATGTCATGAGCAGTCACCTTGTTGGGTTTAATCTCAAGTCCCCAAGAAGTTGTAAAACCATCTGGTTTACAGTTTGCAATTTCAATAACGAAGCCACCACCACTTCTGTCAAACTGAAATGTCAAAAGGTTTATTCGTTCCGTTGTCTGTCGTCTAAAGTGAGGAAACGAACCCTTGAAGTTTAATTGTCGTAATGCTGGAACTACAATTTCATTTAGCTTTTTATTCATTTCGTCTCTTACCGAACTACTCATATTTTCTATCCTTTTTTAGTCAGTCGTTTTGTTTTTATGTCCTCTCCGGCCCAAGTATGCAGCTTAGCTTTTCCAGAGCGTACTTGTGCCTGATGCTACCGGCACAAGTACACAACCCTTCATTGCTTTAACCGCATACTTGCGTCAGTGGAGTTGAGGCGAGGGCATTGTATTTGAACTCACCAACGAGTAATAATATTGTTGTTGGAAATTGTGAAAGACAATTCTAAACACCAACAACGGCAGCAAACCCAATGTTGTACGCTGTACTATCTGGCCTCGAATTTTAATTCATTAATTTTTTCTTTCAGTCCGCTGTATAGTTCATATATATCAACATCCTCACCTGCTTCAATTCTTTTTGAAATCATCGTTAAAGGATACAATATTAATGTAGTGTCAGGTAGTTGAAGTGCTGGGGTATTGCCAAATTCGTCATCAACTTCTATCCAAACAAAACTCATTTCCTGAACGAGTATGTCACCCAAAGTGATTCCAAGACTTTGCAGTTTGTAAGTTTCATCTTTGCCGATCCAATTTGATTGTAAAATTGTGTCCAACAAAGTCAGCTTTCCCGAAATTGTATTGTATTCGTTGATTGCTTCGGGTGTATAATGATCCCTGACCCAATTTCTTTTGGACTCGATATAATTAAGCATCTTGTCTGTCAATGTAGAAATCTGTTGCATGTTGAAAGGTATAGCGTACAACTTGTTTATACCAGCCATCACATGCACAAATACACCCAAATTCTTTTGGCTTCGTGCCATAAATGGCTGATTGGTCGCTGCTCAAAAGTAGTAATATAACCCCAAAACAAAAACGCCCCACAAGGGGCGTTTTCTTATTCATCATTCATAAGGAGCATTTATCCCACTAATGTGATACTGGCGAGATTGCTCCACCGCCCTACACTGTTGGGCGTAGTCTGAAGTGTAAGCCTTTGCGCATCGCCGACTACGTCGTCATAGTCTGTTTTTCATAGCAGTCAGGAGACTGCAGTTTAAACACGACGTAGTCCGCTCTGCTCCTTTGCTTAGCTACAGACTACGCCGAGCTGGGTGAAAGTCTACATCATTTTCTCTAGCGAAAATTTAGCATTCTCTGCGCTTAAAATTATTTCTATTTCGTCCTCGTCTAAAACTTTTATAAAGTCAAAAGGATAAGTTATTTCAAACCAACCAGTCTCATATTTTGTCCCAAAACTATTGAAGCGATATCTGTCATTTACTTTAATGCAATGTGTCGGCAAACTTTCAGGTAGAAATACTCTTGAGCTAGATCCATTGCAATCTGCACCGTTACCAAATATTTCCAAGACAACCATTTCATTTTCTTGTCGTACTATATTAATTTGTGTTTCAACAATGGTTTCCCAGTTCGTTTGATACCAGTCGTCAATTGCGTCCCAACTTTTTTGTCGGTCTTTTAAAAGGTCTGGAAGTGTCGACCACGAAACATTAAGAAATTGTCTGAAGGAATTTATTAATTCTGTAACTATCATGTCTATTCGCTTATTGCCGCTAACTTGTTTACACCAGCCATAAACTTCGCACAAATTACACTCACAAACCTCAAAAACGAAATAAAACGTTTCCCCCAAAACAAAAACGCCTTACAAGGGACGTTTTTTTATTCATCATTCATAAGGAACAGCTATCCCACCACTGTGATACCGGCGATATTACTCCACTGGCCAACTTTCTCATCTTTGAGGAGGTTGGTGCGGTAGTTCTTCTGATGCCAAAAAGGTATTCCAATACGTCTCATAGCGTATTCAGATACGTTTCCAACCGTATTCAGATACTTTTCCGAAACAAAAAAGCCATCTGCCGCAAGGCAAATGGCTTCAGTATCTTATCCCCGGAGGGTAATTTATGTTAGCAACTTATTTTGTTCACACGGTTGGCGTGCCTGCCACCTTCGAAGGCTGTATCGATAAACGATTGCAGCATTTCCTTCGCCTGGTCCTGGCTCACAAAGCGGGCAGGCAGGCAAATCACATTCGCATTGTTGTGCTGGCGCGATAGTTGGGCCACCTCATTGTTCCAGCAGAGCGCAGCGCGTACACCGGCATGTTTGTTGGCCGTAATGCAAACACCCTCGCCACTACCACAAATCAGCACGCCAAAAGCCGCTTCACCCTGCTCCACATCGGCAGCCACCGGGTGGGCAAAATCAGGATAATCCACGCTGTCCAGGCTATGGGTACCCTTGTCGTTTACCTGCCAGCCTTGAGCTTCCAGCATGCTTTTCAGCATTTCCTTGTATTCGTATCCTGCGTGATCGGCACCGATAGCCACAGGTAATGTTTGGTTAAAAATCAGATCAGACATAACTATTAAAGATTATCGTATTTAGTATTTCTCAGGTTTTTTGCTTTCACTACCCTGCCGGCAATGATGATGCCACCTTCGTAAAGCATAATCAGCGGGATGGCCACCAGCCAGATGCTGAACCAGTCCGGCGGAGTGATAATGGCTGCCAGCACAAAAATAATTAATATCGCAAAGCGGCGTTGGTCGCGCATCAGCTTGGGTGTCAGGAAACCTACTTTGGCCAGAAAATAAACCGCAATCGGTATTTCGAACACCACGCCCATGCCGATCACCAGATCGGCCAGGGTATCATAGTAATTACCGATGGTAATGATATTTTCGAAGGAAGGGCTGAGCTGGTAATTGCCAAAAAAATTGACCGTGAAAGGCACAATGACAAAATAGGCAAACAATACACCGGTAATAAACAACAGGGAAGACCAGAACACAATGCCACCGGCATGCTTCAGCTCTTTTTCCTTCAGCGCAGGCTTGATAAAACGCCAGAACTCCCAGAACACATAAGGGAAAGCGACTATAAAACCCAGCATCAGCGACACGGAAAAACTCATGGTAAACTGCCCCGCCAGCTCGGTATTCTGAAATTTGATTTTGATATCCTGCAGGCAAAGTCCGTCCAGTTTCAGCTCGTTGCCCAGCCAGCAGAGGATGCGGTAAGACACAAAATCGGCATGCGCAGGGCCCAGTAATATCTTATCGAATATCCACTCAATGTTGAAGAAAGCTACAATGGCCAGGATAATAACAGCAAGCAGGGAGCGCACGATGTGCCAGCGCAACTCCTCGATATGGTCTGTAAAACCCATCTCGGCTGTGGGGCTGGTTTGCCGTTTTTTCAAAAAAGAATGTATAATACTCAAAATAGGGCTGGCTGGATGAATTTGAGGCGCAAAGTTATTAATGTTTCCGTTTTATAACGGTAACAAATTCACATTTTTAATAAGGCAATTTTAGCTTGCGCATACTGTCTGTCTCCTGCATAAAGGTTTTATAATTATACCGGATCCACATTTTCAACTCCAGGGCAGTGGCCGTGCGGGCATAGTCGTAGGGCATTTTGTAGGTATTCATAAAATAAGCCAGGGTGTCGCCGCCCAGGTTGGTGAGGGTGTTCACCAATTCCGGCGAATAGCGGCTGTCGGTAAACTGCTCTATTTCCATGCGGTTGAAGTTTTTCTGAAAACGGAACATATCCTTTTGCTTCCGCGAAAATTTTTCGGCCACAAAACTGAAAGGGCTGCCGATACTGGATTTTTGCCTGGCCAACACCCTGCTGTGTTCGGAGCGGCGCTCGGCTGAATCGAGCTGGTATTTGGTTTTGAATTTCTGTTTGATGACCACCTCCTGCAGTTCGCGGCTGCTGAGGCGAAGGGCAAAATTGAGGCGGATACCTTCCAGCCCGGGAATGATAACATGGGTTTCGCCCCGGTAGCCGGGACAGTAAAAGGTGACTTTATCACCCGGGTTTCCTTCGATATTGAACTGGCCACGCTCGTCGGTCACCACAAACATTTGAGAAGCCGTATTGGTAATGGTGACACCTTGAATAGGCAATTTACTGTCACCATCGGTAATGGTGCCCCGCCATGTGGTGGCTCCGGCTGTAGTGGAAAGAAGGAGAAATACAATAAACCAAAAATGGCGCATGAAGCATTAAGGATGATAGGACGCAAATATACAGTTCAGGTATAGTGATGGATAAATTGCCTCCCTAAATAAACGTTATAAAATTTTCGAACATTAAAAAGGCATCCCGATAGCGAAATTGATAATGATGTTATCGCTGCGCCAAGCGCTGTTGCCCAGGTCCACTTTGCGCAGTACCCAGCCATTGTTTGGTCCTACATAAGGGTCTTTGATGGGGAAGGCCGCATCCAGCCTGATGGTAAAGAAGTCGGCTACAATTACCCGAAGGCCTGCACCGGTACTCATAGCGATATCGTGGCCCAGGCGGCTGATATCAAATTCGCCATTAGGCGTGCCGGCATCTTTTTCTGCCAGCCACACATTACCGGCATCTGCAAACAAGGCACCGTTCAGGCGGAGGGTTCCGGAAAACAGCTGAATCATATCAAAACGGTATTCTGCATTCAGTTCCAGTTTGATATCACCGGTGCGGTCGATACTGCTGCTGGCTGAATCTACCAGGGTTTTGGGTCCCAATGTGCGCGGGCGCCATCCACGAAGACTATAGGGACCACCTACAAAATATTGCTTGATATAAGGCAGTGTACGGGAATCGCCATAGGGACTGCCGATGCCGGCCAGGAATCGGGTGGCAACCAGGGAGTGTCTTGCATTGAAATACCGGCGGGCATCCAAATCAAACTTTACATACTGGTCGAAAATGAAATCTTCCTTTTTCGTTCTCACGGCTTTTTGAAGGTAATTGAGTCCAGCCATCAGCAATCCTGCCTCTTCCACGCCTATACGGACATAATTATAATTCCTGCCC
>DLGS01000223.1 GCA_002482815.1 Bacteroidetes bacterium UBA7688 | reverse complement strand
GAAAAGGTTCCGGCAAAGGTGTATTTGTGGGAGAGATATGCATAAGCACTCCCGCTGGGGCTTCCGAAGAATATACCTCCTTTAAAAGTAGTATCCGAGCCATCATCAAAATTTACATTATAGGTAATAGAATCGGTACTTACACCCGTTCCGGTTACTTTGGTGTAAAGCGAAAAACTGGTGTGATTTGGCAATACACAATAAGAGGACATGGAGTCAATAATGGCACCATCCAGGCCTGTCACCTGTGCAGTTGAAGTCTCGGATTTGAGCACAAACAGTGCCGATGCGAGCGCAAAGAGTAAATTTAATTTTCTCATGGTTACAAAATTTAAAAGTTAAAAAATGATTTGTATTAGGTATAACGATAAGCAATGTGGAAATGTTAGTAAAGGTTAAAAATTTTTTTCATGAAGAAAAGAATCATATTTCTGCAGAAAACTTAACTCTTTCCGCTTTTTATAATCTGCTAACTTTGCGCACTATTTAAATCGACAACACGTGAATCAACACGAATTTATACAAGCAGCACTTAAAGAAGATGTTGGACCCGGCGATTACTCTACCCTGGCTTCTATAGATGAGGCAGCAAAAGGGAAAGCGATACTTAAAATTAAAGAATATGGAATTTTAGCGGGTGTGAATCTGGCAAAGGAAATTTTTTCATTTCTTGAATCCGAATCTATTTTCACCGCTTACAAAAATGATGGTGACAGGGTTTCCGCCGGTGAAATCGCTTTTGAAGTTTCAGCAAAGATTCACACCATACTGAAGGCAGAGCGCCTGGCACTCAATTGTATGCAAAGAATGAGCGGCATTGCTACGCTTACAAATGAGTATGTACAACTATTAAGTGGATATAAAACGAAAGTGTTGGATACCCGCAAAACCACACCCTTATTCCGTGCTTACGAAAAGCAAGCCGTGTTGATTGGTGGCGGACAAAACCATAGAATGGCATTGTATGATATGGTAATGCTGAAAGACAATCATATCGACTTTTGTGGAGGAATCACAGCAGCCATCAATAAAACCAATCACTATTTGCGTACCAATCATCTGGACCTCAAAATAGAAGTGGAAACAAGAACGCTGGCTGACGTCGAAGAAGTTCTGGCTGTTGGTAATATTCACCGTATAATGCTGGATAATTTTACACCGGAAGATGCAGCAAAAGCTGTCGCTATGATTGATGACCGTTACGAAACAGAAGCATCAGGAGGCATAAACAAAGAAACAATTATTGCGTATGCCAAAGCAGGAGTGGATTTCATATCAGTTGGTGCGATTATTCATCATGCAGTCAGTATGGACTTAAGCCTTAAAGCGCAATTATCTTGAAACACTTAGTTTTTGTTGTCAACCCAAGGTCGGGTGTAGAACGCAATAAGCAAATACAGGCAGCTATAGATAAATACCTTGACCACTCTGTTTATACGCACGAAATACAACTCACTGAGCGTGCCGGTCATGGGGAAGATATTGCCAGGAAGGCCGCTGCAGACGGCGCTTTTGCGGTCGTCGCTGTTGGTGGAGATGGTTCGGTAAACGATGTGCTGCGCGGACTTTTTGAAACTGGTACAGCATTGGCTATTATTCCTAAAGGCTCCGGTAATGGTCTGGCAAGGACGCTGAGCATTCCCGTGGATGTGCGCAAAGCCATGCAGGTTATCAATACCGGTTTAATGGAAAAAATAGATCTCGCTACAGCAAATGGAAAACTGTTTGCCAGCAATGCCGGCGTGGGTTATGATGCACTGATTTGTAAAAAGTTTGCCAACAGTACCCGACGCGGCCTGGGTGTATATTCATGGCTGGTCACCAAATATATGTGGCTTTACCGGGATTGGAACTGGAAAATAACGGTGGATGGAAAAGAATATCAGCGTACAGCATTCCTGGTAAATATCGCCAACGGACAGCAAATGGGTTATGATTTTAAAATTGCACCCGACGCAAATTGGACAGACGGCCTGCTGGATGTGGTCATTATCAATAAATTTCCAAAGATTATGGGTGGCTGGCTTGGCTTACGAATGTACAATGGCAGTTTGCTAAAAAGTAATTATGTAGAACGCATTCGAGGTAAACATATCCTTATCAGCAATCCGGAACTTAAGCTTATGCAAGCCGACGGGGATGCAATAACATGTACCAACGAACTGGAGTTTAAAGTATTGGAACGTGCGCAAGCTGTCTTAGTTGGAAAAATTTGCATTTGAGAAAAACTCCGGCACCTTCCGTTTTTTATTTCTAACGCACTTTCTATGCGCGTAATTACTCTTCAAACGCGCCCCTTATTTCAAAAAAATCTCACCTCGTATTAAATATATAGGTGTAATACTATTTTTTGTGTAAGTTTGCGCTCATTTCAAAAAAATATAATCGACCCTTATAATGGCTATCATCCAAAAGATAAGAGACAAATATGCAAAAGTAGCTGGTGGTGTTATTGCACTTTCATTGGTTGCATTTGTACTGAATGATGCATTCAGCGGCAACAGCGGCAGCATTTTTGGCGGTGGCAATGCTATTGCTAAAGTAAATGGAGAAACTATTGAACCATTGGAATTTGATCAGCGTATCCGCGAATACAACACGGTATACACGATCAGTAATCAGGGAAAAGCGATAACTGATGAAGTGAATGCTCAAATTAAAGAGCAGGCTTTGCGCGATATGGTGAACGAAAAAATCATCGACAAGCAAATGAAAAAGCTTGGTCTGTCTATTTCTGAAAAAGAAGAAAAAGATCTGATTACCGGCGCAAATCCAAGCCCGATGATTATGCAATATCCTGTTTTTCAAAATCCTGAAACAGGAATGTTTGACCCTTCACGTATAAAAATGTATGAGGATCAGTTGACCAACCCTCCGGCAAATACAGATATGGCAGCAATCGAAAGAGAGCGTGAACAGTGGAAAAACTTCAAATCGTTTGTCATTCACCAAAATAAATTGCAAAAATTTAATGGTTTGATCAGCGCCAGCATGTATTCTCCAAAATTTATGGTGGATTACAAAATGGCCAGCCAAAACGAAATTGCTAGTATTCGTTTGGTAAAAGTGCCTGTTACCGTCATTCCAGACAGTGAAGTTCCTGTTACAGATGCAGACATCAATAACTACATGCAAAAGAACAAAAAACGTTTTGAGCTTGCACAGGAAACCCGCGGTGTAGACTATGTTGCTTTTGATGTTGTTCCAAGTCGTGCAGATACTTTAGGCGTGGCTACAAGTCTTGAAGCGTTGACCCCCGAACTGGCTGCAACACCTGATAATGGAATTGAAGCTTTCGTCAGCAAAAACTCTGAAGAAGGTTATCGCGATTATTATTTTACAAAGTCAACGTTTAAATCCCTGTTCGCCGATTCAATTTTGAACAAACCTGTTGGCGCTACTTTTGGTCCTTACCTTGAAGGAAGTTCTTTCCTGCTGGTGAAAGTTTTGGAGCATCGCACAATGGGTGACTCTGTAAAAGCACAACATATCCTTATTCAGCCAAGTCAACAATTAACAGATACGCAGGCACACAAATTGGCCGACAGTCTGAAACTGGCTATTGAAAACGGAGCAAGTTTCGATTCTTTAGCATTGAAATTTTCTGTTGATAAGCAAAACAACGAAAAAGGCGGTGACCTTGGCTACTTTGGATATGGAGCAATGGTGAAAGAATTTAATGATTTCGTGTTTATGGGTAACACCGGCGAAATGAAAGTCGTAAAAACACAATTCGGTTACCATGTTGCTCGCATTACCGAACAAAAGAATTTGCAGACAGCTACAAAACTGGCAATCGTTGTAAAGTCTCTTTTCCCAAGCGATGCAACCGAAACAGAGGTTTATGCAAAAGCAAATGAATTTGCAACCAAATACAAAGACGGCAATAAATTTGAAGACGGCGTAAAAGCCATGAAACTGCAGAAGCGTGAGGCAGATCAGATTAAAGTGCAGGATTTCAATGTTCAGGGTGTAGGCCCATCTCGCGAAATCGTTCGCTGGATGTATAATGCAAAACAAGGTGATGTTTCTGAAGTATTGACGATCACCTACCCTACTAAAAGACATATCATCGCCAAGCTGACTAATGTTCAGGCAAAAGGAACAATGAAAATCAACGATGCCATTAAACCGGAAATCGAGAACATTGTTCGTGCAGAAAAAAAGGCAGAGAAAATTATCGAGAAATATAAATCTCAAACTACACTAGAAGATATAGCCCAGGCTAGTGGCCAGCCGATTTTGAGCGCGGATTCATTTACCAGCACTGTTCCTTACCTGAATAATATTGGATATGAGCCAAAAGCAATTGGTTATTCATTCTCCAAAAATGCGAAAGTTGGTGCTTTGTCGCCTGCTATGAAAGGTCAGGATGGTGTTTCTTATATGGTTCTTGTTGCTCGTTCTCCAAAAGTGGCAAATCCAAATGAAGCAGCAGTATTCCAACAACAACAAATGATGGAAGCACAACAGATGCAGAAATCAATGAGTGGAACAATCCAGGAAATGCTAATGCGCAAAAGCAGCATTAAATATGAAAATGACAACATTCATTAATCTTTATAGTAAATAGTTTTAAAGAAAAGGGCAAGCATTCTGTTTGCCCTTTTTTGTTGGGTAGAAAGGAATCCGTATTACTGTTTTAAAAGCCAGACAAATACTTTAGTTTTGACACAATTATGCGCCATATTATTCTCATTGCAGTTCTGCTGACCATAGCTTTCAGTGCTTGCCGCCCGGAAGAGTTTACACCTAAAAAAAGAGGGTATTCCCGCGTAGATACACCAGACAGTCATTCCTATCAGAGTTTTATTCGGGAAGGTTTCCCCTATACTTTTGAATACCCGACCTATACCACGATTTCAAAGGATAAAATAATCTTTGATGGTACAGAGGATAATCCATACTGGATTAACATAAATTATCCGCAAATAGGAGGAACAATTTATCTGTCCTATAAAACAATTTCCGGTGCACAAAGCTTGGAAAAGCTTTTGGAAGATGCACATTTCATGTCATTCTACCACACCAAAAAGGCAGACTATCAGAATGACTTTTCCTTTAAAAATGAGTTTGGCGTACAGGGGTACTTATATGAATGGGGTGGAGACGCTGCATCAAAGTATCAGTTTGTAGCAACGGATTCGGTAAAACATTTTATCCGTGGTGCGCTCTATTTCAACTGTACACCCAATGCTGATTCTTTGAAACCGCTGAATGATTTTATTAAAAAGGATATCCAGCATTTATTGAAGACAATCCGTTGGAAATAAATATTTAATCCTGCATTTACAGTAAATTTGTAAAGCATGAGTGTGCAAATCCTAACTTTATTTGATTTAGAGCCTATAGTGCCGCAAACCGCGCCTGCCGCGAAACAAAAACGTGTGCCTAAAGCCGAAGTAAATGAATCAGACGAAATAGCGCCAGTTAAAGAGATTAAAAAACCCAAAGAAAAAACCCCTTCAGATTTTCCGGTAAAGAAGATTGCTCAAACAAACCTTGCTGAAAAAAATTACTACAGCATTGGTGAAACGGCTGCAATGTTTAAAGTGCGGACATCACATATCCGGTTTTGGACGGTGCAGTTTGGGTTGAAAATGCGCACCACGCGCAAAGGTGACCGTCTCTATACGCCGGAGAATATTGAACAGTTGAAAGTGATTCATCATTTAGTAAAAGAAAAAGGATTTACGATTGCCGGCGCAAAGGCAAGATTAAAGGAATTAAAAAATGTAAACCTGAAAGACCTGGAGAAAAACGATATTTTCAAAGCCTTGCAATCCATCAAAGCGACTTTAATTTTATTAAGAAACCAAATTTAAAATTGATGTTTATGAAAAAAATAGTTGTTGCCGTTGCTTTGTTGTTATCATCCTTTGCTTCATATGCGCAATATGGATTCGATATCTCAAAGGATGAGCAAACCGGCAGAACGATGTTTGTGGGCCGCTGCACATTCGATGACCTCAACGATGAGGCATCATTCGATTGGATAACTATGGGAAGCGGTGCCTACAACCCGGACCCTGTAGTAACAGAGGAATTGAAAAAAGTTCTACCCTCTTGTCAGCTGATGATTTTTATGGGCACATGGTGCGAAGACACCCAAAACCTTTTACCCAAATTGTATAAAACTATGATGTTGTCCCGGTCTTACACCAATTATAAAATGTACGCACTGGACCGTAGTAAAAAGTCGAAAGACAACGAGCAGGACCCATTCAAAGTAACGCTGGTACCGACCATCGTGGTGATGAAAGACGGTGTTGAACTGGGACGAATCGTAGAGGCCCCAAAGCAATCCATAGAGGCTGATTTACTGGCTATCGTTTCGCCAAAAAAGAATTAAATTTATTACTAAATAAAAAACGGGGAAAACATTATGTTTTCCCCGTTTTTTATTTTTAACTAAACAATTTTTATAATCCTGTAATGCAAATCCCAATAGAATAGGGTAAAACCTGTGGTCCTGCATTTTCTTTAAATAAAGGAGTAAGGCTATAACTGCCATACACACTGAAGTTGCCGTATCCCAATCTCATTGTTGGCGAAAAGCTCCACTGCTGAATGAATCTTTTGCTCACTACTTTATCATTGAATTTGCTGCCACCGCTACCTGAAACACCTTTAGTGTGTGCACCTACATTCAAACCAACATTGGTTCCGATTGCCGCCTTGAAACCACGGTTGCGGTTTTTATTATTACCAAAAAAACGAATTTCCAACGGTAATTCTAAATGTGCAGTTGTAAATTTATAACGCTTGTAAGCCGAGCTGGTAAAGAAAATAGCTTGGGAACCGGTATCTTTAAAGTTGATATTTTGCTTGTCAAAAAACACATTCTGAACATTAATACCCAAACCGGCAGCAAAGCTGAAATGTGATTTTTTTATCGGAAAATCATACATGATAGAAGTGGCAAATCCGCGACCGATTCCTTTGGTATTCAAGCTGTCCGGTTGGTCTGCCCAGCCGCTGCTGGTCAATTTAATCATCAAAAAGTCGCGTGAAGGTTTTTCAACCATGGTTCTTTTGTCTGCAATCTCCGGGTTTGTAGCGTTCTGAGCCATTGAGCTATAACCTGAGCCAATTAATAATGCCATCAGGGCAATATATTTCTTCATAGATAAATTTATGAGTGCAAAGATAGCCGCTCAGCGCAGAATAAAAGTTAAAAAAAGCTTTCAATGAAAGGGATTTGAGGATGTATAATTAAGTTTGATTAAACTTTAGATAGCCGTGTATGTCATAATCTTCAAACCAAACTTCAAATTTTATGAGAAAGACAAAGTATTCGGCAGCAATCATTGTATTGATTTTGCTCAGCCTCGGATTTAGTTCGTGCTATGTTGGTGTATATGATCATGGACCACGAAGAGGATATTATAACAGAGGTCCTCACCACCATCACTACCCTCATCATCATCACGGGCATCGTCGTTAGAATCGTTTAATAATCAAAACAAGGGAACAAGACACTTGTTTCCTTGTTTTTTTGGGAAATCGAGGTAATAAGGCTAAAAAAACCGCGTAAAGAATTCTTTCTTTCTCGTTAATTTCCAAAAAAACCCCTACATTTGCTGCCCAAAGAAAAATGGAGGTAGTAGCTCAGTTGGTTAGAGCGCCAGTTTGTGGCACTGGAGGTCGTGGGTTCGAGACCCATTTATCTCCCTCAGTTTTCTCAATAACCCCTTGCAATTGCCAGGGGTTATTTTTTTGCAAAGCAAGAAGCAATTTGGTTTGAATATATTGACCCGCTTAATTACCTTTGACAGAGAAGAATTCAATTTTGTAAACAATTAAAAATCTATAATAATGGCTTTAGAAGTAATCGGAAAGTTGATTGAAAAAGGACCAACAATGCAAGTGTCAGAACGTTTTAAAAAGCGTGAATTTGTGCTTGACATCACAGAAGAAGTAAACGGAAATTCTTATCCGAATTTCGCAAAATTGCAGGCTGTTCAAAACCGTTGCGAAATGTTGGATAGCTACAATGAAGGCGATATGGTGAAAGTAAGTTTCAACATTCGTGGCAACAAATGGGAGAAAGATGGTAAAGTAAACTACATTACCAGTCTGGATGCATGGCGCATTGAGCGTGCAAGCGCAGGCGACAACAATGCTTATAACAATCAGGCTGCTGCACCGCAACAACCACAGCAACAATATAACGCAGCCCCCCCGGCAAATAATAATTTCAATTCGTCGAACGCCGGCTCTGCTGACGATTTGCCATTCTAAAAAAACAAACCATTACTTGAAATGAATTCCCGTTCCTTTTTGCTTTATTTATTTGTTCCGGTTCTGATTTTATTTGGTTCCTGCCACAGTACGCCTGACCATGCGAAGTTTATTCCTAAAAATGCATTGATGGTAGCGGAGGTAAATACAAAAGAGCTTTCTAAGAAAATCGCCTGGAGCATGATTACAGGAAGCAATCTCTGGGACAAGCTCCGGGGATCTAAATCAAAGCAAGACTCTGCGAAGCAATCCGAATTTATTAAAAACATGCAGGAAGCAGGTGTTGACGAACTCAACACCTTTTATGCTTATTTGAAAAACAGTGGTGCAAACGATAAAGAAGCATGTTTTGTGGCTTTGGTTCCACTAAAGGATGCTATGAAATGGGAATCATTTGTAAAGAAGACCTTTTCGGATGCGAAGCTGAAAGAAAACAAAAAGAGAAAGGAAGCCCGGCTGACAGAAGAAATTTATGCAGGATGGACAAACAATTTGTTGATTTTGGTGTCGGTTCAGCGTAGTGAGCCAAATTATTTCGAAGAAGAGGTTGCACCACCTGTTGTTGATGAAGAGATTGCTTTGGCGTCTCATCTAGAATCGGCTTTTAATGTATCAGCTGAAAATTCCCTGATGAGCGACCCTCGTTTTGCAGCGTTCGAAAAGCAAAAACACGACCTTGGCTTTTGGGTAAACATTGATGCCGTCATGACAAGCTATGGATCAAAAAACATTGATATGATGACCGGAGGCTTGTCATTGTCCAATACAATGTGGCGTAACACTGCTTTTTCTGCGGCAACAAATTTCAACAAAGGAAGAATTGTAACAGACATGTTATTGTATAATTCCGATGAGCTGAAAGAAATTAATAAACAATACAGCAATAAGAATATTGAGGATGATGTTGTAAACAGAATTCCAAATGAAGGTCTTGATTATGTTTTTGCCTACCATATGTCTCCCGAAGGTCTGCAAAAGACAATCGAAAAGATGGGAATGCTGGGTTTGGCAAATGGCTATCTTCAGGAACAGGGATTGACAGTGGATGAAATAATGTCTGCAACAACCGGTGATATGGTTTTCTCAATGAATAATTTTCAGCAAAAAAAAGAAACCATTTTGTTTGACAGTTTAGATGAAAGTTCTGCTTTCGCAAGCTACCAGACCGATATGGATATTTTGTTTGCATTGAAAATAAATAAAAGACCTGCGTTTGAAAAATTATTGAACCTTGCCATTAAACTTGAAATGCTTGAAATGAGCAGCCCGGGTGTATACAAAATGAAATCAATGGGTCCGGGCTCAGACTCTTCCGTTATTCTGGTCAACGAAAAGTATGCAGTGTTTGCAAATAAACCAATGCTGGCCAACGACTATATCGCAGGAAAGCACATGGCGAAATCATCGCTAAAAATTAAAGAACATATTCAAAAGCATCCGTTCGGTATGTTTTTTGATTATAACAACTGGGCAAAAAGAACGGCAGGAATCATGGCTAACAATGCAGCAGACTCATTGGTTTATTTTGCCTCCCTCAAAACCTTTGATAATCTTGTTTTTAATGGCGGAAACCTGGAAAACAATGCATCTAAGTATCAGATGAGCATCAATTTTGTCAATAAGAATGAAAGCAGCCTGGTACAACTATTTGATTTCAGCAAGGTATTACAGCAAGCGCAGGAAGTGCGTGACAAAGAAATGGAAAGCATGCAAATGCTGATGCAACAACAGGCAGATTCCATGGCATTTTAAATTCCGCTTCGGTTCATCCCGCTTAATATTTTTGATTTAAAGAAATTTGTTTTAATTTGGTAAAAATTTTCATCATGAAAGGAAAGAGTCTTTTGGGAAAACTATCGCTGATTGCCCTTTTTGCAATAGCAACCCAAAGTTGTAAAAAAGAGAACGGAATAGATAATAATAATGTTATTCAGCGGCCATATGTCCTTTATGCATCTGATGCTGTCGGCAATATCGTAAATTCGAATGATGGAGAAAATTTCAGAACAATTTTTTCCGGTGACGGAAAGCCTTTACGTGCATTGATAACTTCGAAAAAAAATATCATAATCGTAAAAGAAAAAACTGTTTTTTTCAGCGAAAACGAAGGCAAAGTTTTTAATCCGATTAAACCAATACTCGTGCAGGTGCCATCTACAATTCTCTGGCCGTATTTTATTTTAGATATCCCAAGCCTGAATAGAATTTATATTTGTAATGAAAGGATTGGTGGAGTGGCTCAAACAGCAATAAGCCCGGAAAACGGAACATATTTTAATCCGGATACCAGCTGGACGGAGAACGATACGCCATTAATAATGGAGTCTTTTACTTATGCAGACAATAAAATCCTTTTCGGATATTCTCAGACGGGAAGCCTGTTTGCAGGAAACAAGCTATTTGCAAAATTTGAAAAGGATAAATTGTGGACTCCAGTTTCTACGGACCTTCCAATCACTACAGGTGAAAAATATTATTTGTCGCATGTGGGTGCCAGATTAGTAGCAACAGACTATAATGCTATATCTGTGGGAGCTTATTACAGCGACGATTCCGGAAAAAAGTTTAAACCATATACAGGCTTGCCGGTAGGAAAAACTATTCATTGCACTTATAGTGCTTATCAAACACTCCTGGTGGGTACAAGTGGTAATGGCGTTTACAGAACAAGCGGTACAGCTTTTGCTGCTGCAAACAGTGGTCTGCCAGCTAATACAACTGTTTACTCCATTGTTGCAAAAGACAATTTGTACAAGAATGATGCAATAAACAAATACTTCTATATCGCAACCAACAAAGGAATTTATAAAAGCGAAGACCTTGCAAAAAGCTGGGTAAAAGTAAAAGACGGCGATTACAGATTGCTGTATTAATCTTCAGGATTATCTCCTAATATATCATTCAGGTCGCGCCGCTGTTTCTTAGTGGGGCGACCTGTTTTGCTTAACCGCTTTCCGGTAAAGAAACTCGAAGGAAGCGGTTGGCTGATATCTTTTTCTTCTTCAGGGGTGAGGTCGGTATAGTTTTGAATTGCTATATCATAGGCAACACGGTTTTGCAAAAGCCCGGTTAC
>DLGS01000315.1 GCA_002482815.1 Bacteroidetes bacterium UBA7688 | reverse complement strand
ACTGGTATGATTGGCGTCTTTACCATTACTTCAGAGTCTGCTGTGGCTGCCGGTGTTCGCCGTATCGAAGCGTTGACTGGTGCTGCTGCAATGCGCTATTTTACCGATAAGGTAAGTCAGCACAAACAGATTGCTGAATTACTGAAAGCAAAAGACCCTTTTAAAACAGTGGAGAAATTATTGGATGATAAAAATACCCTGGAGAAAAAACTGGAAGCATTTGAAAATAAGGAATTAGCTGCCTTGGCAAAATCTCTTGTGCCTAAGACTATTGATGTAAATGGTGTGAATTTTCTTGGATTGTCCGTTGAGGTTGCATCTGCAGAGGCTTTAAGAAAATTGAGCGCTCAGCTGAAACCCCTATTGCAAAATTACCTGGTAGTGCTTACTGCAGTTACGGATGACAAATCGCAGGTAATGGTTATGTTGGATGATTCAATTATAACTTCCAAAGATTTGGATGCTTCTAAAATTATTAAACAGCACATTGCACCTTTAATTAAAGGTGGTGGTGGAGGTCAAAAATCTATGGCAACTGCCGGAGGGCAGGATACCAGCCAACTCGATAAAGTGATTGAAATAGTAAAAGGCCTGTTGTAAAACAGGCCTTTTTTTAGTAAGAATTAGTTTGAAAGCAGGCAGGTGCCGGAATAACCCTCTGCTGTGTATTTACCACTCAAAGTGCTGCAATCCATTTCACCATCCCATTGGTTTTTATTTTTGATGGTAGTAGATTCTTTCTTTTCTGGTTTAGAGGAACCGATGTAAGTACAATCGCATTGCCTGTCTTTTACCCCGCCGGATGCATCATCTATAATTTTTTTTACGCAGGATGTTGAGATCAATAAGCATAACGCTAAGGGTACAAATAGTAGTTTTTTCATTGCTTTAGTTTTGTTTTTCCAAAAATAACAAAAAAATTTATTTAACAAAACCTTATTTAACACTAAAATTGGCAATAACAGGATTATGATCAGAATATGTTGGAGTGCTGATCGTTTCGTAGCCTAACAGATTCAATGCGCTATCTGTATAAAAAATATAATCAATCCGTAAGGTTGGAGAGATTAGATTATAGGTCCGTCCTAATCCCTTTCCTTTTTCTTCAAATGCATCTTTCAAACTGCCTTTAATGGTAGTATAAGTGTAAGATGTTGGCACAGTATTCAGATCTGCACACAACACAACCGGAATAGGGCTTTTGTCTATTTCTGCCCGGGCAAGTATCGCTTGAGGTGCCCTTTTAAGGTATGCATTGTGCATTTTATGAAGAAAAGTCCTGGAGTATTTTTTGTTTTCTTCTAATTTATCTGTGTTGCTTTTGATTTCCTCAATCATCGCTTTGTCTTTGTCTGCCAACAGGAAAGACTGAAGATGAACGACACACAGACGTATTTTTTTTTCATTCGGTAAGGTTACATCGCATCGCATCATTTTGATGTATTCATCAATTGATATCTCTTCAAAATTGGACAATGGATATCTTGAAAATACAGCATTGCCAATGAAGATTTTTGCTCCCAGATCATTATCATACATAAACCGGTATTCTTTATATCCAGCTTTTTTAAAGTATTCGCTGGCTTTTTTATTGCTTCCGTCCGTATTGGTATAAAACTCTATCATGCAAAAAACATCAGGTTGCTGTTTTTCTACAAGATTAAAGATTTTTTCAGGCATTTTCTTGTCCACCGGCTTGTCGAACAGACCTAGTCCATGAACATTCCAGCTCATAATTTTCAGTCCGTCGACCTTTGCTTCCATCTTGTTGGAAGAGAAAAAGTGAAGCCCCCAAACCGGCATGATTAATTGGTAGCATATGATTAAAACTGAGACGGGCAAAAGGCTGCGCCATTTTTTTCGGGTAAAAAGCCACAGGATTGCAAACAAAAAATTGGCCAAAATCGGGAATGCAGTGGTGAGACTTACTATGCCAATAAATTTAAGGTCGGAAGGGTTTGTGTTAGACGCATAAAAGCATAGCAACAGCCACGCAGCAAATGCAATATTCGCCAGGAATAAAGTGTGACTGAACAATGCCCGAAAGAAAGCTATTAATTTTTTCAACAATGCAATTTAAGGTCTTTGATTGAAATGAAAAAGGACAACGAATAAACGCTGTCCTTTTATATTTGGTTTTGATTGACTTAGTGTTGGTTGGCTTTAAATTTTTTAAAAGCTTCATTCAATTTTGGTGTTACTTCGAGTGCATCACCTATCACACCATAATCTGCAGCTTTAAAGAATGGAGCTTCCGGATCTTTGTTGATAACAACAATTGTTTTAGAACCATTCACGCCTGCTAGATGTTGAATAGCCCCTGAAATACCAATTGCGATATAAAGGTTTGGACGAATCGTACCACCTGTTTGACCAACATGCTCGTGGTGTGGGCGCCAGTGTGAATCTGCTACAGGACGTGAACATGCAGTTGCAGCGCCGATTGTTGCAGCCAAATCTTCAATCACACCCCAGTTTTCAGGACCTTTCAATCCACGGCCACCGCTTACTACTAATTCTGCTTCACCTAATGGTACTGAACCAGTCACTTTATTCACTTCTTTTACCTGAATGGCAAAATCCTTATCATCAAATGATACAGAAAGGGCTTCTACTGATGCACTTCCTTCTCCTTTTACAACAGGGAAACTGTTAGCTAAAAGCGTTACAATTTTTGTATCAGTTGTAATATTTACAAACGCAAAAGCTTTACCACCAAATACATTTCTTTTTACCACAAATCCATTGCTCAAGTCCGGATGTGAAACTGCTCCTGCAGCGAGACCGGCTTTCAGGCGCGAAGACACTTGTGGCGCAACAGATTTGCCAATGATATCATGAGATGCAATAATTACTTTAGCCCCTTCTTTTTCTGCAGCAGTAACAATGGCTTTTGTGTAAGCTTTTGATGACATTTTATCTAAACGGGCATCGGAAACGTTCAAAACTTTTGTAGCTCCATAAGCACCTAATGCTGCCATATCTTCCTGCTTGCAATTACCTAAAGCAAGTGCTGTAACACTTGTGCCCAGGCTTTTGGCTACAGTCGCTCCGTATTGCACTAATTCAAATGATTTCTTTTTGAAAGAACCTTCTATATTTTCTACTAAAACGAGTACACTCATTATTGAATATTTTTGAATATTTTTTAATTGATTAGATCACTTTTGCATCATTATGCAATGCCGCCACCAATTCGTCCATCTGGTCGATGGTGAACATTTTTACACCGGTTTTAGCCGGTGGCATTTCATAAGAAACAATTTGTGTCAATGTTTGAATATCAGCCGGAGGAACGACTTTCAAGGGTTTGGTCCGTGCTGCCATGATTCCGCGCATATTCGGTATGCGTGCTTCTGACATTCCTTTCTGGCAGCTGACAACTAATGGAGTAGGACAGTTAACTACTTCTTCTCCACCTTCTATTTCTCTCGAAACTGTTGCAACATTACCTGTAACATCCAGTTTGCTTGCAAAGCCAATATAATTCATATCCAATTGCTCAGCCAGCATAGCGCCAACTGCACCATTGTTATAGTCGGTTGTTTCTTTACCGGAAAGTATCAAATCGTAATTTTCTGATTTGGCATAAGCCGCAATCTGAGCAGCGATTACATAAGGATCGTTGCTGTCTGTGTCGATGCGGATCGCTTCATCGCCACCCAAGGCCAGGGCTTTACGCACTACAGATTCTGAATCTGCTTTACCTACAGTGACAAGGTTTACACCTGTGGCAAGTCCTGCTTCTTTTAATTCTAAAGCACGAACCAGCGCATACCATTCGTCATATGGATTGATAACCATGGTGACGCCTTGAGTGCTGAATTGGGTGTTATTTTCTGTAAAAGCAATTTTGGTAGTGGTATCCGGAACCGGACTGATACAAACTAAAATCTTCATTCGTCGATAATTTGTTTAGTTATTGAGGATGCAAAAGTAATAAATTATGCCTTGCAAAACAGGCAAAAAAATGATAAGCAAATTGGAAATTATGATAGCAGATTAATATTCTTCCTCACCGCCACCGTGGTCTTCTATGGCATCACTGCCTGAGTCATCGTCATTTCCTTCGCTTCCGTAGCCTTCAGCCATTTCATCAGCTCCAAGATCATATTTTTCCTCAATCTCAATGAGCAGACCTGTGCCGCCTCCAAGTTTATCATGATTGGGTGCCATTCCTTCTTTTCGGGTACAAACAGGATATTCTTTTCTTTCGTTGATGTCATTGGTGATGCCAATCAATTCGACCAGAAATACCCAGTTTTTTTGTGGATCATATTCATAGACAAATTTTTGATCAGGTACGGCAACCAAAGCTGAAACCGGTGTTTTAAGCATGGACAGGGCAGGAGCATCTTTTTTATTCACCAACACTTCTGAAGATAAGACTCTGAATTTTTCCCAGCGGTCATTGCTTTCAAAAAATTGGGCCGTGTGTTTTCCGTCAAAGTCGTAGGCTTTAAGGATTGCTTTATGTAAATCGAGGAAAGTTTGAGAGGATATAATATCAATATCGCGGTAGATCAAATCATCTTCTTCCCAATAGACTCTGAACTTCAATAGTGGCATAGACCCAAAAGTACAGATTTTAGACAGATTCAACTCTAAAGTGTTTCATTTTCTTTTCCACTTTTTTAGAATAAATATGGATATCTGTTGATAATTAATTTCGCAGTTATAGATATGGATATACATTATATTTTCAATTTTTTGAAAGCTTTTCTCTTGCTTTGTATTAGAAATTTAAAATACAATTTAAAGTTGTCATATCATTTTTCCGTAACTAATATCGGGAATCCTATGTGCATTTCAATTCACAACAATGGAATTTAAAGTTTGGTAGAGTAGCTTGAGCCAGCACCAACAAATTCACTCTCGACCATTTAGATTGCCGGAATTACATGAATTATCCTCTATTTTGAATTTTAGTATGTTTAATATAAACTATCTATTGTTAGTTTAAAACGGCAGGCATTTTAAGTTAGATTAAATAATGTCATTTTGCATATGAATGAGCCCTCAATATAGGAATTTTACTCATGAAACTATTTCCAATATCAGTTAAGTACGATTATATTGGAAATAAACACAACTTGAATAATTACTAACTAAATAACTTGTAATCAGATAATATACTTTTTTTGTTTTTTTTTGTTTCAAAGAAATATTTCGAGGGAAGCATCACCATTATTCTTTGAAATCTTCACATTATTCAAATTTTATAATTTATTTACTAAATTGTCTAATAATTGTTTAGTGAGTCTAACTAAACTTAAAAAATAATAATTTAATTACAAAAGTTTACACTGGTTATTCTTAATTCCGTTTAAAAAGAAGTTTATAATGATTTCCTCAAAAAGTGTCTTTACACAAGCAGCCATTACGTTATAAAGATAACATTTGTACTTTAAACTGTAAAATATTTAAATACTTACTCTATAAATTGGTTTACTATTAATTAAGCTATTGTATTTGAAGTTTTGCTTTTTATCCTTAAGCAATTTGCCGATATTACGGGTAAAATGTATATTTTTGCAGGATAAGAAAAATATGAACATTTTCGACTTACTTTAAAATGCTATAGCAACCAAGACTTGCACTTTAAAGAAGCCATTTTTAAGAGATTCAAATCCCTTAATTTATTTAAGGAATAATGAATATTTTTCTTGTAAAGAATTAGATATATTAAAAGATAGTTTTTAAAAAAGCTCCAATTGATTTGAATGCTGCTTAATTATTTTACCAATTTGATGGGGTAATTCGCTATCACATATATGATGTACTTCGCTATGGCAATCCCTTGACGCAATATGAATTTTTGTCTTGTGATCAAATGATTCGAAAAGTGATTTCGCTATTTCCGGGCAATTATTTTCTTTAGAAAGATGGGAAAGAAATAAATGTTTTAAAAAAGCAGGTCTATGATTTTGGAACAATTCCATTGCCTGAACATTTGATAAATGACCTTCTCCGCCACGGATTCTTTTTTTCAGATGGTAAGGATATCTTCCGTTTTCGAGCATGTATTCATCATAATTTGCTTCCAGAAATGCCGCATGGCACTGGCTGAAATGTTTGATTAAATTAGAGCAAACATTCCCAAGGTCAGTAAATATGCCTATCGAAATACCATTACCTTTCACAAGAAAACTACAAGGTTCGGCCGCATCATGGAATTTTGAAAATGATATAATTTTCAACCCTTTTATTTGAATTTCACTGTTGGGATTTAAATAAACAGTGAGTTTATCTTCAAGCCTGAGGCGACTGCTTTGTAGTGTTTTTGCTGTTATATAAACAGGAATATTGTTTTTTTTAGAAAAAACTTCGACTCCTTTAATATGGTCACCATGTTCATGCGATACAAAAATTGCTTTTATTTTACTGAATGGAATCCCTGCAGATTGCAATCTTTTTTCAGTTTCGCGACATGTTAGCCCTATATCTACAAGAATTCCCTCTGTTTCATTTCCAACATAATAGCAATTTCCGTTGCTGCCCGAATTCAAAGATGCACAATATAGAGACATAGGTATTGCAAAGAAACAAATTCAATCTGAAGTTTTTGCGGGCAACTTTTATTAAATGATATATTTCCCGGAGTAAAATGGAGAAGAATTTTGGTAATAATTTCTTTTCTCGCTCAGGCGCATTAAATTGCAGCTCTCAATTTTTTAACATTCACTAAAAAGAAAATAATGACACTGCTTACCGATTTGCAAGATGGTATCCTTACGATTACAATAAATCGTCCTGAAAAAATGAATGCGCTGAACAAAGATGTTATCGCCGATATGAGCGCCGCTCTTGACCATGCTTTTGCTAATAATGAAGTAAAATCAATCATCATCACCGGCGCCGGTGAAAAAGCATTTGTTGCCGGAGCAGATATTTCTGAATTTACAGGTCTTGATGCAGGCGAGGGTAGTGCATTAGCACAACGTGGTCAGGATATGTTGTTCAGTAAAATTGAAAATTCAGCTAAACCAATTATTGCGGCAGTCAATGGTTTTTCATTAGGTGGCGGTTGCGAATTGGCGATGAGCTGTCATTTTCGTGTAGCCAGCGAAAATGCAAAATTTGGTCAGCCGGAAGTGAATCTTGGTTTAATTCCCGGATATGGCGGAACGCAAAGACTGACGCAGTTAATTGGCAAAGGAAAAGCAATGGAATTGATAATGACCGCAGATATGATTGGCGCTGATGAAGCTAAATCTTTAGGTTTGGTAAATCATGTATTTCCTATTACAGAATTATTAAATGAAACAAAGAAGATTCTTACGAAAATCAACACTAAAGCGCCGGTTGCCATCGCAAAGTCAATTGCTTTAATAAATCAGGCTGCTAACGGTGATTCAACTGGATTTGCCAGTGAAATTAAAGAATTTGGTGCCTGTTTTGCTACCGAAGATATGAAGGAAGGTGTATCTGCTTTCATGGAAAAAAGGAAAGCGAATTTTCAGGGAAAATAGTTGAGCCTAAAATATTTTTGAATTTTATTGCCCAAAACCTTTAATAAAAAGCAAAAGTTTATATCTTGTACCCAAATTTAGTATCCAACATGCGGAACAAAATTATTTGCTCTCTATCGATTACATTATTAGCGTTAGGTGTTTCAAAAACATCAATGGCACAACTCGACCGCGATTATATTGAAAGAAAAGGCTGGTCATTAGGCATCACCTTGGGAAACAGTGATTTGTGGGGTGATATTGGTACCAACAAATTTATGGATCATTATACCAATTCAAACTATAGTGATCATATGCGACCATTTGGTGGATTGTTTATCAGATATTCATTTCAACCTTCTATCGTTTTGCGTGCCGGTGTTAATTATGGTATGCTTTCAGCGGCAGATGATATGAATGTTGATTTGGCAAAAGAAGATGTCAAATATGAAAGTGATGCAGTACAGCGCTATCAAAGAAATCTTGATGTGCGTGTTAATATCTGGGAAGGAAACATGATGTTTGAAATCAATCCTTTGCGCTTCAGTCCTTTGAGTAAAATGGCTAAAATGCATTTCCAACCTTATTTGCTTGCAGGGATTACCGGATATCATTTTGTGAATTCAGGCCGTTATATCAACAAGAATGGTGCCGGAGCATCAAACGGTCAATGGATAAAGTTGTACGATTTACACATCGAAGGCGATGGCTGGTCGGGCACAGGTGTTGAGGCATATTCAAAATGGCAGTTAGCAGTGCCCTTGGGTATTGGTGGCAAATGGGATTTGAGTCCTAAGCTTGCATTTGGTATTGAATATGTTTACCGTATGTGCTTCACCGATAATCTGGATGGTGTAAGCGGTAAATATCTCGATCCAAAATATTACAAAGCCAATCTTTCACCTCAGGATGCTTATATAGCTACTGCGATGAGCGATAAATCATGGGAACTTGATGGTAGCAAGGTGCACACTCCCGGTCAGGCAAGAGGAAATGGCGGAACTAAGAAGGATGCATATTCCACACTTTCTTTCTCGTTTTTCTACAAATTCAAATCACGCGCATACCCTTGGTGGGAATAGTCAATATTTTAAGGAATCAGAGCGACGTAAAATCCTTACGTCGCTTTTTTTAATTTAGAAGCGAAATATTATTTTGCATCTCCTATCAATTTTAAAAGAACAAAATGTACGCATATCTACAAGGAAGAATAACTTATAAATCACCGTCTCTGTTATATCTTGACGTGGGTGGCGTGGGTTATGAAGTTAATATCACTTTGCGCACATTCGATAAAATCCAAACCCTTGAGCAATGCCGTTTATACACTCACGTAAAAGTGAGTGAAGATGCATGGGTACTATATGGATTTGCAGACGAGCAGGAAAGAATTACTTTTCGTCAGCTTTTGGGGATCAATGGAGTAGGTGCAGGTACTGCAAGAATAATATTATCTTCGCTGAGCCCGGCAGAGCTGGAAAGAGCCGTTATGATGGAAGATACCGGAATGCTGGAAAAGGTAAAAGGAATCGGAGCC
>DLGS01000198.1 GCA_002482815.1 Bacteroidetes bacterium UBA7688 | reverse complement strand
TGAGTGGTATGATTTCTACATTTTTGGTAGTCTGGCCACCATTATTTCAACAAAATTTTTCCCCTCAGAAAACCCTACAGCAGCCTTCCTTGCCACACTGGCCACGTTTGCTGCAGGATTCGTGGTACGCCCGTTTGGCGCCCTGTTTTTCGGTCGTCTAGGCGATTTGATTGGTCGCAAATATACATTTATGGTAACCCTTTTACTGATGGGTGGAGCCACATTTGCTATAGGTTGTATTCCCTCTTATGAAACCATCGGCTTTATGGCACCGGTTTTGGTCCTGCTTCTTCGTTTGCTGCAAGGCCTTGCACTGGGTGGTGAATATGGTGGTGCGGCGACCTATGTTGCTGAACACGCTCCATCTGACAAACGCGGATACTGGACATCCTGGATTCAAACAACTGCAACGATTGGTTTGTTCGTTTCCTTGCTTGTTATTATGGGTACAAGACTTGCTTTATCCAAAGAACAATTTGCTGAATGGGGCTGGCGTGTTCCATTTTGGGTTTCCATTCTTATGGTGCTGGTTTCTTACATCATTCGCAAAAACATGCACGAATCACCTCTGTTTGCCAAAGTAAAAGCTGAAGGTAAAACCGCAACAAATCCTTTAAAAGAAAGTTTCGGGAACAAACTGAATTTCAAATTTGTTCTGCTTGCTTTATTTGGCGCAACAATGGGACAAGGTGTGGTATGGTATACCGGTCAGTTTTATGCAATGAGCTTTATTGAAAAAGTTTGTTCTGTCGACAAAATGCAATCCGATACATTGATGGCAATTGCCCTGCTGATGGGTACTCCATTCTTTCTTGTATTCGGTGGATTGTCTGATAAAATTGGCAGAAAGAAAATTATGCTTGCCGGTATGCTTATTGCAGTATTCGCCTATCGTCCGATTTATGAAAAAATGTATCAAACTGTAAATCTTAAAAACAAAACTGAAATTACAGCGAATACTACAGTTGTTGGACTTTTGAAAGAAAACAAAAAGACAAATGGATTTGACTCTGTTATCACTACTGATAAATACTACGAAGACGGAACTCATTTCAATGAAGTTAAAACCATCACACTCGAAAATGGTGTTACAAAAATGGTGGATGGAAAAGCGAAATCCGACATCAAAAAGACGATCACAATTAATGACAGTGATAAATGGATGCTTGTATTCCTGGTATTTATCCAGGTACTTTTTGTAACGATGGTCTATGGCCCGATTGCGGCATTTCTGGTAGAATTGTTTCCAACCAAAATCCGCTATACGTCGATGTCATTACCCTATCATATTGGCAATGGCGTATTCGGAGGATTGCTACCCGCAGTAGCTACTTACCTTGCATCAAAAGCTAAAGACGCCAACGTAGCTGCCGAAAAAGTAAATGAGGCGATGCCATTTGACAAACCTTACCTTGAAGGTCTTTGGTATCCTATTATCGTAACAGCTGTTTGTTTCGTCATTGGCCTGGTGTATATCAATAACAAAGACAAACAAGTAGAAGATTAAACCTAAACTCTCTAAATTTATACTTATGAATCAGATAAAAAAAATGCTTGGTATCGTTTGGATCGCTTTGGCTATAGCGTGTGGATATTTTGGAATTCACGATTTTGGATGGCCAAAATTTGCACACCCAAAAGGCAATGATGATTTGGTATTCGGGATTATTATTCTTTTTGTGCTAATGCCTATCATTATTGGCGGCTTACTAAAATTTGGCCAATATGCTTTGCAAGGCGAATATGATACAAAAGATTAAAACCAATTAATTAAACACAAGAAACATAGACCCTGTTATGGGGTCTATGTTTTTTTATTTACCTTTCGAATCAAGATAGTTTTCAATGAATATTTCCAGTAAGAAAAGAGGTGCTTTTTTATTACTCGCAGCGTTAATGTTGCTTTTATTTAATGCACCATTGCTTTCCATTTGCAATAAAATTGCTTTCTGCTATGGAATTCCCTCATTGTATATTTATTTGTTTACAGCCTGGCTCTGCTGCATCCTGTTATTATTTGTAAATGCAACTTTTCGAAACACCGACAACAATAAAAAACCATGAGTCAATTTTTTATTGTTGCCTGCTCCGTTCTTTATTTATTACTTCTGTTCCTGATCGCATATTGGGTAGAAAAGCGTAATAAAAAAAACACCAACAAAAGCTGGATATATGCATTGTCACTTGCCGTGTACTGCACCGGTTGGACCTATTATGGAAGTGTAGGAAGAGCTACCACAAATGGCCCTGAATTCCTGAGCATATACCTTGGACCATCCATTATGTGCGCTCTTTTTGTTCCACTATTGAGAAAGTTACTTCGCATTTGCAAAACGCAAAGACTTAATAGTATCGCTGATTTGATTTCTACGAGATATGGAAAAAATTATACACTTGGGGTTATTGTAACCTTATGTTGCGTTATTGGAATCATACCATATATTGCGCTTCAGCTTAAAGCTATTTCTGCTTCATTCCATATAATCAGCAGCCAGCACTCACCTGTTCATATCATTAATGGGAATAATGACACTTTTGTAATTGCGGCAATTCTATCTCTTTTCATTATCATCTTCGGCACCAGATCTGTTGATGCATCAGAGCGGCACGAAGGTCTGGTGGCTGCTATTGCCTTTGAATCAATTATCAAACTGATTGCGTTTCTTGCAGTTGGAATTTTTGCGACTTATTATCTTTTTGATGGTTTTCGTTCTGTTTTTAATGCTGCAAAAGAAGCTGGTTTTGATCAGTTTTTTACTTTAAACAAAGGCTTGGGAAACAATGACTGGCTGGCTATGATTTTAGTTTCAATGCTGTCCATAATTTTTTTACCAAGACAATTTCAGGTAAGTGTAGTTGAAAACACCAACGAAAAAAACATTTACAGGGCAATGTGGTTGTTCCCCCTCTATCTTTTCCTGATTAATCTTTTTGTATTACCTATTGCTATGAGTGGCAAACTTTTGCTGGGTTCTTCCGTTAGTGCCGACACCTTTGTATTATCATTGCCCCTAAATTTCAACCAGCCATTGCTCGGTATGTTGGTCTATATCGGAGGTTTGTCTGCTGCCAGTGGCATGATTATAGTAGAAACAATAGCCCTTTCTACTATGCTGAGTAACCATTTGTTTCTTCCTTTTGTTTTCTCCTTACAAAAGGCAAAATTCAATGATGAAAAGTCAACTGTACACAAAATCATTTACTCCCGAAGAACCAGTATTATTTTAATTCTATTAATGGCATGTTGCTATAATAAATGGATCGCTTCTTCTACTTCACTCGTCAACATTGGCTTAATATCAATGGCTGCAGTTGCGCAATTTGCTCCTGCAACTATCGGAGGTTTATATTCAAAAATGATAACACGTCAGGGAGCCATAACAGGTATTGTATCAGGGTTCCTTATTTGGTTTTATACAATTATTATTCCAAACGTAGTGGATGCAGGTTATCTAAGTACAGATATCATGCTTTATGGTCCTTTTGATATATTCTGGTTAAAGCCCCAAGCGCTTTTTGGGATGAGTACACAAGGATTACTTGCACATAGTTTTTTCTGGAGTATATTTTTCAATTTGGGGTTAATGATATTAGTATCAATGTGTACCTCCGCTACCCGTCAGGAAGAATATCAGGCTGAACTTTTTGTCAATATTTATAAATATGAAGGCATTACAGGTGGTCCTGGAATGTGGAAAGCTTCAGCCTATTTGTCTGATGTAAGTTCTCTGTTGACAAACTTTATCGGAAAAACCAGAGCAGAAAATCTCTTGAGTTCATATGCACAAAGGCATAAAATACCATTGACAAATAAAGAAGCAGACCCCAGAATTATTGATTTTTCAGAGAAAATCTTGACCGGAGTGATTGGTTCTGCTTCCGCCCGATTTCTTATCAGCAACATTGCGAAGGAAGAAGAAATCAGTATAGACAAGGTATTATCGATTGTAAAGGAATCGCAGCAGGTATTGGAATTGAATAAGGAATTGAAGAAAAAGTCCGGTGAACTGACCAAAGCTAAAGGAGAACTGACCGAAGTAAACGAACAATTGATGCGGCTGGATGTATTAAAAGACGAATTTTTATACACTGTCACCCACGAGCTCAGAACTCCGCTGACCTCTATTCGGGCAATGAGTGAAATCCTATGCGACAATCCGGAAATGGAAGAAGAGCAGCGCCAATATTATCTGGAGGGAATTGTAAAAGAAATAGAGCGCTTAACTTACTTAATCACTCAGGTTCTTAACCTGGAACGATACGAATCCGGAAGACAAAAATTGCATTACGCAGCGGTTGATATTAGTCTGTTAATTAAGGATGTTCTAAGCTCATTGGAAACATTGATAAAAGGAAAATCAATAACGGTTGAGTTTATCCAACCCAGCAGTATGATATTGGTTCAGTGTGATGAGGATATGATAAGGCAGGTGATTTATAATCTCATTTCAAATGCCATAAAATTTGTTCCTGAAAACGCCGGCTCAATCCACATTATTTGTCGAACCGATATTGATGAAATGCAGGTTTGGGTAAGCGATAACGGGAAGGGTGTTCCGGAAGAATTAAATGAACTGATTTTCGATAAATTTTTCCAGGCTAAAAATCAAACCCTTCAGAAACCAACCGGTAGCGGCCTGGGTCTTGCCATATGCAAAAGAATTGTTGAAATGCATCAGGGTCGTATATATGTTGAACAGGTTTTGCCACAAGGTGCAAAGTTTGTCTTTACTTTGCCAAATAGTTAATGAAACCTCGAAATGAAAAAAATTCTTGTTGTCGATGACGACCCTTACATATTGATGTCTTTAGAGTTCCTGATGAAGAAGAACAGCTACCAGGTGATGATTGCCAGGAATGGTACAGAAGCATTGGAAACTATCAATACAGACAGACCAGACCTTATTCTTTTGGACATTATGATGCCGGACGTAGATGGATATTCCATTTGTAAGCACGTCAAATCAAAAAAAGAACTCAAAAATATTCACGTGGTATTTCTTAGTGCAAAGACAAAGGAGGCAGATATTCAGAAAGGTATGGATCTTGGCGCTTCACTGTATATCACCAAACCGTTTTCTACCCGCGATCTGATGAAAAAGGTAAATGAAATACTGGTCTGACCGTTGCGTTAATTTTGCTTATTTAGTATAGGTTTCTATTTTGCTGCTTATATCTGTATTAATTTTCATGAAAAGAAAACTGGAATGCAGTACGAAGAATTATACCGTAAAAGTATTGACAACAAAGAGGAATTTTGGGCTGCACAGGCAGCAAAACTAACATGGTTTGAGCAACCGCAAACCATACTTTCACAGGGTAGTGAACATCATTATCATTGGTTTGAGGATGGCAGATTAAACATGAGTTATCTGTGCCTGGATCAGCATATTGAAGCAGGCCGGGGCCAACAAACTGCCATCATTTATGATTCCCCCTCATTCAATGTAATCAAGCATATCAGTTACCAGGAACTTTATGAAAAAGTTTCAAAATTTGCTGCAGGTCTTCTCAACTTAGGCGTTCGGCAAGGAGATACTGTAATAATCTATATGCCAATGATTCCGGAAGCCATCATAGCAATGTTGCCATGTACAAGAATTGGCGCTATCCACTCAGTTGTTTTTGGCGGATTTGCACCTCACGAACTGGCAGTGCGTATAGATGATGCTCAACCAAAAGTTATTATTTCTGCATCCTATGGTATTGAATTCGGCAAAAAAATACCCTACAAAATTCTGGTGGATCAGGCGTTAAAAGAAGCTAATCATATACCGGATTTTCAGGTTTATTATCGCAGGGAACAAGGTTTTGATGATTTGGGTGGTGCACGCGAAATTGATTTCGAGGCCATGTATTTATGTGGAACAGCGAAAAGTATTTCACTAAAAAGCACCCACCCCCTTTATATTTTATACACCTCTGGTACTACCGGGCGACCAAAAGGAATTGTCCGTGACACAGGAGGATATGCTACGGCTCTTCATTTCAGCATGGAGCATATTTATAATGTCCAACCCGGTAATGTTTTCTGGGCAGCAAGCGATATAGGTTGGGTAGTTGGGCATTCTTATATTGTATACGCTCCATTATTATATGGGTGTACGACGGTGCTTTATGAAGGAAAACCAGTGAGGACACCTGACCCGGGTGCGTTTTGGCGCATCATTGAGCAACACAAAGTGAATGTTTTATTCACTGCGCCGACTGCAATTCGCGCCATTAAAAAAGAAGACCCTGAAGGAAAACTTGTTCATCAGTATAATCTGGATTCCCTTCAAAAACTGTTTCTTGCTGGAGAAAGATGTGACCCGGCTACCTTTGAATGGGTTAAACAATTACTCAACAAACCAGTAATTGACCATTGGTGGCAAACAGAGAGCGGTTGGGCGATGCTTGCGATAATGAGTCATCACGATACCAGGAGCTCATTACCCGGTTCTGCCGGATTTCCGGTTTGCGGCTTTGACATTAAAATTGTAAATGAAGACGGAAGTGAAGCAAACGTAGGAACAGAAGGTGATATTGTGGTAAAACTTCCTTTGCCACCGGGCTGCCTGCCATCTTTATGGAAAAACGAAATCCGGTTTAAGAAAAGTTACTTTGAAAAATACCCGGGATATTACCTCAGTGGCGATGGAGGGTACAAAAATGAAGACGGCTACTTTTTTGTAATGGGTCGTATTGATGATGTAATCAATGTTAGCGGACATCGTTTGAGTACAGGCGAAATGGAAGAAATTGTGGCTAGCCATTCTGCAATCGCTGAATGTACGGTAGTAGGAATTGAGTGTAAACTAAGGGGACAAAGGCCTATTGCTTTAATTGTTCTTAAAGATGGGATTTTATCCTCAGAAGAAGAACTGGAGGCAGAGTTGATAGCCAGTGTACGGGAAAAAATCGGCGCTATTGCAGTCTTCAAAAATGCTGCCATAGTGAATAGGTTACCCAAAACACGAAGTGGAAAAATTCTTCGCAAAACAATCTGCGAGATTGCCGATGGAAAAAATTACACCATTCCATCTACAATTGACGACCCAACTATTTTAGATGAAATAAAAGCTGTTTTAACAGCCAGGAAAATCGGCACAAAATTTGATACAGATTTTTAATAATCAGTCTTTAATAAAAATAGCCGGCAATATAATGTCGCCGGCTATTCTTTTCATAAAACAATTGAACTATTGAACGAAAAGTTTTTCGGTTTTTGTTATTTCGCTATTTGTTAATGTAATAAGATAAATGCCTGTTGCAGGGAATTGACTTCTGTCAATATCTTCCTGAACAAAGGTATTTGGTTGGAAATGTAAACTTTTTTGTGCAATTACTTTTCCGGTTACATCTCTGATAACATAATCCGCATCACCATTTGCACCAGTTGTAAAACATAATTTCGTATTTCCGCTTGTTGGGTTTGGAAACAATTTTATCTCTGTAGCATTTTGAGCAACTTCTTTTATATCCGTTGTCCATGGAGTAATGGTGAAATTGTCGAAATAGAGGTTATTGCCCCCTTTTGTAGGCCAATAACGAAATCTGAAGAATGTTCTGTCAGAACGCAACGCAACGGGAATAGG
>DLGS01000005.1 GCA_002482815.1 Bacteroidetes bacterium UBA7688 | reverse complement strand
GTTATTTCTACCGCTAAAAATGAGCAGATTCCCGCTTCTTTTTGGCTTACACCTGAAGTGTCGTTAAAAGGCAAGTTACTGAATGATGACCCCGCTGTTCGTTGGTCAGCAAGCCCACGTTTCAATGATGTTACAGAGGCAATTCAGGAAACAGCAACCGTTACCGCTGCTGATGGTGCTATCTTCACTCTGAAAGAAGGTTCTACAAACTATCAGTTTTTACTGAAAGACACAAACGCCTGCGCACAAAAAGCAATCAGAGCATTTGACGGCACTAAAAAGCCTCTTTTGTTGGTGCAATCTAACAGGGTGATTTTAGGACAAAAAAGCTATGCCCTTACTTCTCCTTATGCAATGCAAATGGGTGGCTACAAGCCACAACGTGCTTACGTTCCTAAAGCTTCTTTGCGTACCAATGCAGACACGGCAAACAGTATGCTGATGCTGAACTTTATCGATCCAAAACAAGACGAAGCCAATATGGTTTCAATTGCTTTGCCTGATATCGATTTGGATAGCTTACTTGACCAATACGTTGTAACTAATGCTTACATCCGTTTGAGTACAGCAATGACTACAACCGGCGTAGTGAAATTCAAAATATGGTCAGGTTGCGGTAACGTTAATTTGGGCATTGAATATGCAGCGGATTGGACAGCGGCACTATTCACTTTCATTAACGCAACTACCGGTTTGGCTCTTGCAAAAACAATCGCTATCAATGCAACTACCGGAGAAATCACAATGACGGCAACAACTCCACCGGCTGCATCTACTCCGATGATTATTGGATTGGCGGCTATTTCGGTTCTTGAAGCTGCGGGGATTGAGTATTATGAAACACCGGCATCCCGTTTGGATGGTACTGTAAATGATAAGTCTTATAAATTAACTGTATTAAATACTTAATTATGACAGACCAAAACGTACAGGGGGAAATCATAGACCACGAATCAATGCTGACCTTTGGGAGAATGAGTAAAGATGCTTTTGCGGAATTTGCAAAACCACGTTATTACTTGTATCAAACAGAAACCAAACAAAAGAAATGGATTTCTGAACTACATAAGATAGCGGTGGATTACGCTAAGGCTCACCCCGAATCAGTAGAAGAAAAATAAGGTAATCCCCTGCAAATCGTAGGGGATTATTTTTGTTTGCATTGTAAAAAGTCGTAATTTTGTTGCGAATTTAGCGTGCAGGCTAACCAAAAACTTTTAAAGATACCCGTTTCAATTGACTACTCTGCACGGTGGAAGATTGGCGGGTGTTTTGTTTTATGTTATGGAATATCAAAGCGTAAACACTAAACTATTTTTAGTTGATGATACTATTAAAGATGTGTTTGTTATTGACGGAAAAATAGTAAACCCAAAAGACATTTTTCTTTACCACGGGGAGCAGTACTATATTGAAGGCATTAGCGGATTCCCTGAAGCTCTTGAATCTATAACAAGCGATACACCAACATCAATCCCATCTGACATAGAGAGCAAAATAAGAAGGCATTATTTTACAGGGAAATTTTAATTACCCCGTTTACGAGGTAATTAAAGCCACTGGGCTCAAAATTGAGCTTAGTGAATAAAAAAAGTCCCATCAAGAGATGGGAACTTTTAGAAAAGAAATAAACATTAGAATACTCTTTTGGACGCAAAAACAATAAACCGCTTTTGCAAGAATCTCTCATAATATTTCAATACAGAAGTGAGGGATGTAAAGATATAACAAATTTAGGATAGCTCAAAATTGAGCCGTCCTATTTAAACAAAAAAGCCAAGCTTACAACTATGAGCAAATTAGAATCATTATCCTTTTCAATAAAAGGGCTTTCCCCTGAATCAAAGCAAAGCTTACAGGATGCAATAACATTAGAGGCAGCTTATAAGGTTTCACATGGCAAGCCTTTGCCTGATTACAATAACCCTAGCTTCATTGAATCCTTAAAAGAAACAATCGAAAATTCAGATGTTTTTCTATTAGATAAGGATGGCAACCTGATTGGACAAAAAAGCGAAGTTGAGAATATCAAAGGCTTTAAGGTAAAAACTAAATAGCCTATGTCAAAAACAATCCATCCCGACAAATATCATCGTTCAGTAGTCCCTTATGGTAAATCTCTTGAAAAAGATAAGCCCCCAAAAAAGGGTTCTGCTTTTACCGATGAACAAAGACTGCGATTAGATGTAGAAGAAAAGCTGCAATCTAAGATAAGCGAGATAATGACAGAGCATCCCGAAATACAGGCGATTGATGCCCGTTTGGGTGCTTCTGTTGGCTCAAAACCTCCGTTCTTTACTATGACCTTTGCCGAGGTCAAAATAGATGTGGTTAAGAAACAATCACACAATCCCGAAATAGAATCACTAAAACAGTAAATGTTGCTAAATTCGCAACAAATGTTTTACCTTTGAAGTATGAGTAAATTACTTATTCGCTTCAAAGGTGAACTTTATTGTTTATGGTATAAGGCTCTTAGATGGGAGCAAGACAGGCTTATGGCGAAGTCTGCAAAGCAAATCCGAAAACTTACTGTATTGAATAATAAAACCGCTGCTGCAAATGCACGGGTTATGGCGTTTCAGAAAACTGTAATCGAAATAACAACCGGTAAAATTGTTCAGTAATGGATATATCCGAAGCAAGAGCAAAGCTAAATTTATTGGATATTCTGAAAGAGTGCGAAAATGCCTTTAATGCTAATTCGGATTATTCAGAAGATTTGAACAGGCAACAGCTTAGTGGAGGGGTCAAAAGTGATGGAGGTTTATTGCCGCCATATAAGCCGATGACAATACTTATAAAATCCAAAAAGGGTCAGCAACTTGACCCAACGAACCTAAAAAACACAGAGGATTTTTGGCTTTCAATGGATCATCGGGCAAGCGGAGGGTATATAGATTTTGGTAACACAGACGAAAAAAAAGGGAAGCTAGAAGGGATGTTTGGAGAGGAAATATTAGGCTTGCACCCGCTATCCATTGAAGAAATGATATCACGTTGGCAGAATACACTTGTAGAAAATGTAAAACAACAATTAGGCTTGCTATGACAGAAGAAAGGTGTATCCCCTGCGAAAAGCTGAAAAAGAAAAGGATTAATCAGGCTCAATTGTTAGAAACCGTAAAGGCTGCAAAAGCATACCGG
>DLGS01000232.1 GCA_002482815.1 Bacteroidetes bacterium UBA7688 | reverse complement strand
TATCAAGGTTGGCGAATCAGTTATTTTAAATAATATTACTGATGGAGCAGGGCCCTTGTGGAGCGTTTATTACGATACATCGTATGTTGGTGTAGGTTATCCAAATAAATTAATGACACTTTATGACGTTGATGATAAATTGATTGAGACCCCCGATAAAAGAAAAGTTTACAAACATCCATTTGTAGATAATACAAAATATGCATGGTTTGTAGAAATTGCTGATATCATTCCAAGCAAAGATTCCGGCGGAACAATCTTGTATACCTCAAAAGGTATGGGTAACTCAATGGATACAGTTCATCTTTGGGCTAACGAATGGCCGCTGGGCGTTATTGATCTGTTTGCAGACTCTAAAGCAGGCATCAGCACCTTCCCTAACCCCGCTTCAAATCAGGTTTCTTTCACATACAAGTTTTCAGGCAATACTACATCCCTTGTAACTGTAAATGATGGATGGGGTAAATTAGTGTTGCAAAAAGAATTGGATAAAAACCTGAATGGAACCCAAAAAATAGATGTGGATATCAGTGCTCTTCCAAGTGGAGTTTATTTCCTGAGGCTGGATGCAGGTGACAGGTCATACGTCAATAAGATACTCGTCCAGAAATAATTACAATAATAAAAAATAGCCACCTTATATCAGGTGGCTATTTTTTTTGACATTTCCCCCTTCATTTCCCCCTTTTTCATTTTTTATTCTAAAAGCATTCCATTATCTTCGCTTCTTAATATTTAAAAACAAAATAAAACTAATTTCTATGAAAAAAATTTACTTATTGCTAATGCTATCGATGGTAGGAATTGCTGCCAACGCACAACGAAATATTGTATTAACTGCTAGTATTACTAAACCAGCATTAGATACTAATATTACAACAACTTCAACTCAAAATCCGATTTTCTATTTAAAAAATGTTTCAGCATCAGTTGCGGATTCTTTAATGCCAGGTGATACAGTTAGAATAGCTAGTCCATTGAGTACAATTGTAGGATCTTCAATTACAACAAGCTCATTTACTATGGTTGGTTCATTAAGAAAAGGTGATTCAATGTCAGTTACAGTTACCGGTGGTATACCCTTTGCAAATATTAATACTTTAATGACCCTGACAGGTGATACAGTAGTTCCTAAGACTTTTACAAATAACAAACAATACAATTGGTATTTTGTTTTTGCAAGTGCAAAAGCTCCTTCTACAAACATCGCAATGGCTGCAACTACACCATCTGCAGTTGCTAAACGTAGAATCTGGATTAACAAAACTCCAACCGGTATTGACGAGATTTCTTTTGAAGGGCCATCGATCAAAACTTTCCCTAACCCTGCTGCAAATCAATTGTCTTTCGAGTATAACTTCGAAACAAGTGAAAAAGCTACCGCTACCATTATGGATGCTGCCGGTCGCACAGTGTTGGTAAGAGAATTTGACAACAACAACAGCGGTAACCAAAGATTGGATTTGGATATCACTTCAATTTCAAACGGAATGTATTTCCTGAAAGTGAATGTGGGTGAAAAATCATCTACTACGAAGTTTAATGTTCAGAAGTAATTCTTGAAATGATTAGATCAAAACCGCCTCTGCAAAGAGGCGGTTTTTTTATGCAAGTAATAGACATAGTCTTTTCGGGCATTTGTAATTTCAACGTTTGCCTAACAACTAATGTTTTACTTTTGCTGACTGATTTTATTAAAATTTATAATACATGTACATAGAACAATTATATACAAAATGCCTGAGCGAAGCAGCTTATTTTATCAGTGATGGTGATGAAGCAGCTATTGTGGATCCACTGCGCGATGTGGATGTTTATATTGAAATGGCAAAGGAGAAAAATGTAACTATAAAATATATTTTCGAAACACATTTTCATGCTGATTTTGTTAGCGGACATATTGAATTAGCCAGACGTACAGGAGCTACCATTGTTTATGGTCCTGAGACAGAGGCTAAATTTTCTTTTTACAAAGCAAAAGACGGGGAGGTTTTTTCTGTAGGAAAATTGCAGTTAAAGGTCTTGCATACACCCGGGCATACAATGGAAAGCAGTTGTTATTTGCTGAGCGATGAGGAGGGAAAAGATTATTGTGTCTTTACCGGAGATACACTTTTTGTGGGCGATGTTGGACGTCCGGATTTGTTTAGCGGAGAATTGAGCAAAGAAGAATTAGCTTCCAAAATGTATCATTCACTCAATACAAAAATCAAAACACTTTCCGACCATATTATTGTTTATCCTGCACATGGACCGGGCTCATCCTGCGGTAAAAATCTGGGCCCTGACACATTCAGTACAATTGGCCAACAAAAACTCAGTAATTATGCTTTGCAAAATATGACTGAAGAAGAGTTTATAGGTAAAGTAACCAGTGGACTAGCTGAAGCACCGGCCTATTTTCCGATAAATGCACGCATCAACAAGAGCGGCTACGAAAGTATGGAAACTGTAATGCAAAAAGGGTTGACACCATTGTCTGTAGACACTTTCAAAGAGAAAGTAAAAGACGGAGCCTGGATTTTGGATACCCGAAACTCCACTGTTTTTACAGAAGGTTTTATTCCTGAATCGATAAGTATTGGTCTGGATGGCAGATTTGCAGAATGGGCCGGTATCGTCTTGCCTTTTGGTCAGGCTTTGGTCTTGGTTACAGACGAAGGAAAGGAGGAGGAAAGCGTGACCAGGCTGGCGCGTATTGGATATGATGCAGTGGAAGGATTTCTGAAAGGTGGGTTTGAAGCGTGGAAGCTCGCGGGAGAGGAGGTTGATATTATTATTGATATTGATGCAGACGAACTGGCAATGGACCTGCCCCACGATAAAAGGCTGGAAGTGCTGGATGTCAGGAAGGAAACCGAATTCGCAGATGGTCATATTAAAGGCGCAACAAATATGCCTTTAAGTACATTTTCAGACATTTTAAATATTGCAATGGTAGATCCGGATAGAAACTTATATGTTCATTGTGCCGGTGGATATCGCTCTGTTATTGCATCATCTATTTTGAAACGCCAGGGGTTCCATAATCTAAGAAATGTTTTGGGCGGTTTTGCAAAAATTAAAGAGATTAAAGAAGTTCCGATAGTAAAAAGTAATGTTGAATTGGCTTAGCTGCAAAACAATCGCGCTTTCTTTTATAGAATAAAATTGCACTATTAAGATTTGTTTAACTTTTTTTGTGATTTCAAATGTGAAAAAGAGATGAATACACATCTTAATAATCAAAAAATTAAGTGTTAAACTTATTTTAACTAAAGCGTAACGTTATTTTTTGATATGTGAGTATTTTATTTTTCTTCAATGCCGTAAGTTTGCACGGAGTTTAATGATAAGATAACCTTTTAGTAGAAAATTTTTAATCAACAACCAACAAGTTTTAAAACAAAATAAATTAGATGGAAACATTAATGACGTCGAATACATTGGTTATTCGTAAAGATGAGAGTTCAGCTGATCAAATCAGATTGGATTACGTAGCGGTAAAAAGTGCTGCAATGACATTGAGAGCAATTAACCACAAATTGCGTCAGCAAATCATTAAGTTACTTAATGAACATAAAACAATGAAAGTGACTGAAATTTATGTAAAGCTTCGTTTGGAGCAATCAGTAGCTTCTCAGCATTTGGCAATTTTGCGTCGTGCAAACGTTGTAAACACTGTCCGTGATGGTAAATTTATTCACTATTCTTTGAATCCAGACAAAATTGCTTCTGTAGCAAAATTTGTAGGAGACATGGTAGGTGCACAAAAAGAAATGCCAACGAATAACTAGTTGTTATTAAACTCAATTTTTGAAAAAGCTGAACCCATCCGATAGGTTCAGCTTTTTTTATTTTACACCTTCCTGTTTATATTTCCTTTTATTTTTATTGCTTATAATATGTGCTGGTTTTAGTAATATGTTGGCCTTCCTTTCCTAATCAAAATCATATTTTCGGGTCTGTATTTCCCGTACATTTGCACAATTATTTTCCCAAACGATACTTTTTAAATTTCATATAACAAAATGAGTTTTTTTCAACAACAGAGCAATGAATTTGCAGGTCGTCATATCGGCCCGCGTAATGCTGATATTCCTAAAATGCTTGAAACGATTGGCGTTGAGAGTATGGATGAATTAATAGCCAAAACAGTACCGGATAATATCCGCATGAAATCTCCCCTGGCTATTCCTTCTGCTATGAGTGAGGCAGAATATCTGCGACACATTAAAGAAGTTTCGATGAAAAACGAAGTGTTTCGCAACTACATCGGACAAGGATATTATGATACGCACACACCCAGTGTTATTCTCAGGAATATTTTCGAAAATCCGGGATGGTATACACAGTATACTCCATATCAGGCTGAAATTTCTCAGGGTCGTCTGGAAAGTTTGTTGAACTATCAGACTATGGTTTGCGAGCTGACGGGAATGCCCATTGCAAATGCTTCTTTATTGGATGAAGCAACTGCGGCAGGTGAGGCAATGGCTATGTTCTTTCATACCATTAATAAAACAGAAAATATTGAGCGCCCTAAGTTTTTTGTTGATCAATATGTTTTTGCACAAACCAAAGATGTATTGCTTACACGTGCTCAACCTTTAAATATTGAATTGGTCATCGGCGATTTCAAAACAGCTGTTATCGACAATACTTATTTTGGTGCCATTCTTCAATATCCAAATGATAAAGGCGCCGTAGATAATTATGAATCATTTATCGCACAAGCCCACGCTATCGGCGCTTATGTAGCGATGGCAACTGATTTGCTGGCGCTTACTTTATTAAAAGCTCCCGGCGAAATGGGTGCTGATGTTGCATTAGGTTCTTCTCAGCGCTTCGGTGTTCCATTGGGATACGGCGGACCTCACGCTGCTTTCTTTGCTGTAAATGATGAGTTCAAGCGTGCTATTCCGGGTCGTATCATTGGTATCAGCATAGATGCTCATGGCAATCGTGCTTTGCGTATGGCCTTGCAAACACGCGAGCAGCATATCAAACGCGAAAAGGCAACTTCGAATATCTGTACCGCTCAGGCATTGCTGGCGAATATGGCGGCAATGTACGCTGTATATCACGGTCCCGAAGGTTTGAAAACGATTGCATCACGTGTTGCTACCATTACACACGCATTAGCTGTTCAATTGAACGAATTAGGTTTTGAAATTTTCGGCAACGACTTCTTCGACACCATTACTGTAAAAGCAAAGGATGCCAATGCTGTCCGCACAAAAGCGGAAGCTGCGAAAATCAATTTCTTTTACGGAAAAGATAATTGGATTACGATTTCTTTGGACGAAACAACTACGCTTGCCGATGTTGCAGATATCATCAACATTTTCGCAAATCACGAATATGCTGTAGCATTCGATTTCGCACAAGACGAAACAAACAACATTCCGGGTGCATTGATGCGTACTTCTTCTTTCCTGGAGCAGGACGTTTTCAATACACACCATTCTGAGTCGCAAATGATGCGCTATATCAAATCTCTGGAGAACAAAGATTTGTCTTTGAACACCAGTATGATTTCTTTGGGGTCTTGCACTATGAAGCTGAATGCCGCAACAGAAATGATGCCATTGAGCTGGGCGCACTGGAGCAAAATGCATCCGTTTGCACCGGCTGATCAGGCAAAAGGTTATCAATATGTAACGGAGCAACTGAGTAAATATCTGAGTGTTATTACTGCTTTTGATGCTTGTAGCTTGCAACCGAACAGCGGCGCTCAGGGTGAGTATGCTGGTTTGCTGACTATCCGCGCTTACCATGAAAGCCGTGGCGACCATCACCGCGATGTGATTATCATTCCTATTTCTGCACACGGTACCAATCCTGCA
>DLGS01000098.1 GCA_002482815.1 Bacteroidetes bacterium UBA7688 | reverse complement strand
ACAGCAATACAAAGTCCTCAGGTTGGTAAAAAAAATAGACCATCCAAACCTGAGGACTTTGTATTGCTGTCTGTTCTGCAGTTTGTGCAAATAATGTACTTGCGTTGAAGGAAATAGTCGAAATCAATAATACTTTTAAGAATTTACTTTTATTCATCTGTGAGTCTATAAACTGTTTATTGCGAAAGTAATTATTTTCTTCTACCTCTTCCTCCCAAGCCCAATGCACCCAGCAAAGACCGGGTAATAATACTCGCAGCAGTGCGGCCAACCTGGCGCACAGTGCTATTCTCCATCATCTTTTCGAGGAATGATTTTTCTTCTTTTCCTTTTGATGTCTTTTCGGCTTCTTCATTTTTCTCTACTGCTTCAGCAATCTTTGCATTCAGCAATTCATAAGCACTGATCGAGTCAATTTCTTCGCTGTATTTTTTCACCAACCGTGACTGGCTAACGATAGTATCAATTTCCGGTTCCGTCAGCACATCCATACGGCTGCGTGGTGCACAAAGCATTACATGGGCCAATGGTGTGGGTATTCCTTTTTCATTCAGCATGGTGATGAAAGCCTCACCAATACCCAGTTGTGTAATCAGGTCTTCTGTTTTATAAAAGTCAGTTTCCGGATAATTTTCTGCAGTTTGCTTGATCACTTTTCTATCCGCAGCAGTAAAGGCACGGAGCGCATGTTGCACTTTCAATCCTAATTGTCCTAATACACTTGCAGGCACATCCATCGGGTTTTGTGTACAGAAAAAGATACCCACACCTTTCGAACGAATTAATTTTATGATCGTTTCAATTTGCTGCAATAAGGCATCGCTTGCTTCCTGAAAAATTAAATGTGCTTCGTCTATAAACATCACCAGGCGTGGCTTATCAAGATCACCCGCTTCAGGGCAGCTGGCATACAATTCGGCCAGCATCTGCAACATAAAAGTGGCAAATAATTTAGGCCGGTCCTGCAATTCCGTCACGCGAAGAATATTAATCATTCCCCTGCCATCGTTGCTGATGCGCATCAGGTCATCCACTTCAAAACTCTTTTCGCCAAAGAAATTATCGGCACCCTGTTGTTGCAGTTCTATTACTTTCCGTAGAATTGTTCCTGTAGAAGTGGTGGCTATTTTTCCATACTCCTTTTCGATTTCCGCTTTGCCTTCATCACTCACATATTGCAACATTTTGATAAAATCTTTCAGGTCCAGCAAAGGCAATTTATGATCATCGCAATACTTAAATATCATCGATACAAGACCGGCTTGGGTATCATTTAATTCGAGAATTTTACTCAACAATATCGGGCCAAACTCTGTCACCGTAGACCGCAGCTGAATACCTTTTTGTTTGCTCAAGGTCATCAGTTCCACCGGATAAGCAGCAGGCGAATAAGTCATTTGCAATAAATCGTACCGCTCTTTTATTTTCGGATTTTCAGAACCTGATGCAGCAATGCCACTGAGATCGCCTTTAATATCCAACATTAAAACAGGCACGCTGTTGTCACTCAATACTTCTGCAATAACCTGTAAGGTTTTAGTTTTTCCTGTTCCTGTTGCTCCAGCAATAAGCCCGTGGCGGTTCATAGAGCGTAGTGGAAGAAAAATATCAGCTCCAGGCACTACAGCGCCAACGAGCATTGCAACGCCTATTTTTGGTGCATCACCTTTGAAAGCATAACCAAGTTTTATGGTTTCTAAAAACTGAAGTGAATCCTGCATAAAATTTATTTTCTGAAAAATGATTTAAAAATGTAAGTAACCAGCCCTGCCTAAAAAAGCAAAAATTTCCATCAGATAAGCAATGCCCAGGTGTACAATAATTCCTCCATAAATTGACTTGGTCCGATAAGCAATTACCCCAAGTAAAAGTCCGCCAAAAAAAGAACTGATTGTTTCACCAAGCGGCTTGCCAAAATGAATCGTAATATAATAAACACACATAGGAAGAATGGCGCGGTGCCCAAATTTCCGCGCAAATGCCAGCACGATAAAACCGCGAAAGAAAAACTCGGTAAACAAGAAATCAGAACCATAAATAATCTCGTAAATGCCGGCTAACAATCGAAATCTGGGGTGTGATGGTTCTATTCCTATTTTAGTATAGCGAGGATAAGTACTTAAAAAATCAGATTGAGTTCCTGCCCAGAAAAGGAATGGCAGCATAATAGCCAGCATTACAAAATATGGTTTCAAATCAACATCTTTTGTTTTGAATCCATAAAAATTCTGATACCCTTTATCGGCAAAAATCCAGTATACAAAACAAGGAATAATAAGGGTAAAAAAGCCACCAAGATTATAACCAATCTTATGATAAAAGCTATAGAACTCTGAAGGCTGTTTACCAAACATCAGGTGCGAATAATCCACATCAGAGCCGCGGACAGCAAACAAAAAAACAGAAAGAAAAATGAGCAGCCACCAATTTCCGGATATAAGAAATCTCAGATTCTTTTCTGCAATACCCTGCAATAAAAAAGCACCGATGAATGCAATTGCATATAGTCCGCAATACCGGATAATCTGCAGATTCAGATTGGATTCACCTTCTATGTAAGATTCGTAAAAGTGTTGATGATAGGCTATTTTAATCAATACAGCACCAAGAATAGTGCACAGAAAAAAACTTAGCCAGTTGAAATGGTCACGGTAATAATCCCGCAGAATGGAAATAACTTTTTTCAAAAGAATTGGTTTTACTAAGACCAGCATTCCAATATCTGGTCCGAATGAATTTTACTTTTAACCTTATCAATTATGTGCGCAATTTTTCCTTTTTCATCAATCAAAAAACTGACACGATGCGTACCGATGATTGTCCTGCCCATAAATTGTTTTTCACCCCAAACGCCATAATCTTCTACTATTTTTTTATCGACATCGGCAATCAAAGTAAAAGGCAACTGGTGTTTTGTTTCAAACTTTTTATGCTTTTTTTCGTCATCTACACTGATACCAATAACATTAACTCCTTTTGCCTTTAATGCAGAAAAATTATCCCGTAGATTGCAGGCCTGAACTGTACAAGTCGGAGTGTCGTCTTTGGGGTAAAAATAAAGCACAACTTTTTGTCCTTTATAATCTTTCAGGGAAACAATTTTTCCGTTTTGGTCATTGGCTTTAAAATCAGGCGCTTTATCGCCAACATTCAATTTCATACCTTAGAATTTGTGCGCAAGATAATACGAATGTGCGCAATTGATTTGACCTTACATTTGTAACCCTTATAAAAATAATTTCAGCATAATGAGAATCGTACCCGGTGAAGTAAAAACAGCAGAATTACACGCTTACCTTTTGGGCTCTGTAGCGCCACGCCCCATATGTTTTGCCAGCACGATTGATAAGGATGGCAATCCCAACTTATCTCCCTTCAGCTTTTTCAAT
>DLGS01000204.1 GCA_002482815.1 Bacteroidetes bacterium UBA7688 | reverse complement strand
TAGAGACCAATTATCCTTCCATTATTGCATATCAATATAATATTCAATCTATACAAGCAAAAGCAGACGGAGCAAAAGCATGGATGCCACCAACATTCTCTACAGGGGTTATGCGATGGCCATATAACCTGATGATGTTGAATGAAAAAAATGACCCCATGAACCAGGCGGGTATTGCTTTTTCACTTGAACAAATGATTCCCAACCAAAGCAAACTGAATGCAAAGAAAAGCTACTTAAACTCATTGACTGAGATTGAAAAAAGTAAAAGTGAATGGACAAAAAACGAATTGAGGCGTGAGGCGAAAATTTTGTATTACAGCCGATTTGTGACTGAAAAAAAACAACTCATTTTAAAGGAAAGCGAGGAAATACTGAAATTATTAATTACAACATCAGAAGAAAAATTCAGTAACAATCAATCACAACTGCAAACCATTTACAAAGCGAAAGCCCGTTTAGCCGAATTGAGCAATATGTTGTTGATGCTTAATCAAATGATTGCCGAAAGCAACATCGGATTAAATATTCTTATGGTGCGAGATGTTAACACACCTTTCCACATTGATACAGGTATTTCACCCCACAACTATTCAATCAATATTACTGATACAAGTAGTGTTTCAAATCGGAGTGATATTACGGCCATGTCAAATTACATTCAGTCGATGAAGTTGGAACAGAAAGTAATGAAAATTGGAAACCGTCCTGATTTTGGAGTTCGAGTAGAACACATGCAAATGTTTGGTATGCCCAATCAATGGTCAGTCATGGGTATGATGACTATTCCTATTGTGCCTTGGTCTGCTAAAATGTATAATTCAGAAAACAAGTCAATGGGCTTTCAAATCCAGTCAATGGAACAGGAGAAACTAAGAATGGAACTGATGGCAAAAAGAATGTTATCCGAAAAACTCGCCATGCTCAATTACGAAAACGAACAATATCAGAGCTACATCAAAAACATTATTCCGGCTTATGAAAACAACCTGCAAGCCAACTTACTTGCATACAAGCAAAATACAGGCGACTTTTTTGTTTTACTCGATGCATGGGAAATGTTACTGATGAAAAAACTGGAAGCATATGACAAATTGTTCAACATCTTAAAATTAGAAACAGAATATGAATACGAAAAAGAAATTAAGTAGCATCGGCTTCTTTGCTTTACTGTTGCTGTTTACGGTGTTGTCATCATGTAAAAACAAACACGAAAATCATCAGCAAGTAAACGAACACGGGCAGCATAGTAATGCAGCATACGCCTGCCCTATGAAATGTGAAGGTGATAAAACCTATCCGTCACCCGGCAACTGCCCAATTTGTAAAATGAAATTGGTGTTGATAGAAGAAGAACTCATTCAATCCATATCTCCAGGCAAACAGGTTTTATCAAGACAAGCTACCGTGAAATTGCAATCAGGCATCAACGGTGATATTATAAAAGCACAAGGTTACATCACTACCGACCAAAACAGAAACAAATCTGTTGCAGCCCGTTTCAGTGGCAGAATTGAAAAACTCTATGTTAAATTCAGTAATCAATATGTAAATCAGGGCGATAAAATCATGAACATATACAGCCCCGATTTACGCACCTTTCAGGAAGAACATCTCTTTATCCTGAAATCTAATAACGAAAATAGTTTAATAGAAAAATCAAGAGAAAAACTTCGTTTGTTGGGAATTACCGACAATCAAATTACGCAGTTAGAAAAAAATGGAACGGTAGCTTTAACTATTCCTGTTTACAGCCCTGCTAACGGTTATGTATTTTTCTCAGAGCAATCACAACAGCAAAATGCTGGCACAAAGAATAACCCGGCCATGAACACAATGAATATGAAGCAAAACGCTAATAATGAAAGTTCTTATGATGCATCCGCTTCACAAATTCGTGAAGGCATGTATGTAAACGAAGGGCAAAAACTTTTCAGCGTAAATGATTTGCAAGAAGTTTGGGCATTAGTTTCAGTTGCAAATCAATATCTAAATCAAATTCACGAAAACCAATCAGTTGAAATAATTGCAGAAACCAATCCTTCAAAACCGCTCAAAGGAAAAGTTGCTTTGATTGAACAAACTTTTGAAGAAGCCAGCCAGCGTTTTGCAAGAGTTAGAATAGTATTGCCTAATTCAAACAATTTATTAAAAATAAATTCGCTTGTTACAGCACAATTTACAATAAGCAAAAGCAAAAGCAAGAATATGCAAGTTCCCTCATCGGCAGTTTACAAAACCGGATTGAATGCTTTTGTGTGGGTTAAAACCGATACTACCCAAAACGGCACAGGAATTTTTCAGTTAAGAAAAGTAATTGCAGGAACAAGTGCCAATGGAATGATAACTATACAAAGCGGTCTTACTCCCAATGAAGAAATTGCTAAAGAGGCAGGATTGGTGACCGACAGCGAAACATTTTTAAATGAAAATTGACATGAAGAATTTTATTTATTCAACTGCTCTGATAACAATATTCATTTTTACAGGTTGTAAAAACGGACACGAAAATCATGAGGCAACATCAGACAGTTATTATACCTGTCCCATGCACCCAAGCGTTGTGAGCAGCACACCCGGAGCTTGCCCCGTTTGTAATATGTCTTTAATCAAAGTAGAGAAAAAGGAAAACCTACACGCAGGGCAGCAAGGCAATTTCATCACCATAGACAAACGACAACAAGAATTAGCAGGTATTAAAACTGATACAGTTAAACCGAGAAACATTGCATCCACTTCAAGTATTATAGGCACGGTTACTATTGATGAAGACCAAGTAAAAACCATCAGCAGCCGTGTAAAAGGAAGGATTGATAAACTATTTATTAAAACGACAGGCGTATATCTTAAAAGCGGAACTCCGATTTACAGTATTTACAGTGAGCAACTGCAATCCGAAGAAAAAGAATATCTCTCTTTGCTTCAAAACTCAAAAACAGTACGCGCCACAACCAAACTCACCAATGAGTTGGTAAGCGCAGCAAAAAATAAATTGCTTTTGTGGGGCTTAACCGAAAAACAAATTTCCGAAATAGAGACATCAGGCAAAACAAGCCCGTTGATAACTTTTTACTCACCTGAATCTGGCTATGTAACCGAAGTAAACATCACTGAGGGAATGTATGTGGATGAAGGGAGTTCGCTTATAAAAATCACATCGCTCAATCAGGTTTGGGTTGAAGCACAGTTGTATTCCAATGAAATCTCAGGCATTGCAGAAAGCAAAAACTTTCAGATTTTCAGTGAAAGCAATCCCGAAGAAATTTACAACGGCATTTTGGTATATAGCAACCCAATAGTAGAAGAAGGAAAAAGAATACACCTACTCAAAATCAGAGTAAACAATTCAGGAGCTAAACTTATTCCCGGAACATTGGTTTCAGTTATTCCCGAAAAATCAATTGCCAATGTATTAGCAGTTCCTAAATCCGCAGTGTTATTGGAAAAAATGAAAACCGTCTGGGTATTAGCGCACGACAATACATTTGAGCAACGCATGATAGGAACAGGCGCAGAAAATAAATATTGGATTGAGATTACATCAGGTTTAAAACAAGGTGATATAGTTGTTACCGAAGGTGCTTATTTAATCAGCAGCGAGTTTATTTTAAAAAGCGGAGCAGGACAAAGACATGAACATTAATCAACGCACAGGTGTAAGCACATTTGCAAGCCGCCCAAACCCAAGCACAGACCAAAGCTTGCAAAAGAGCTTCCACCTTTCCCACGCAGACAAAATTGAATTTAAAAAAATCTCCTCCACTTCAGAAAATAAAAAATACGCAACCGCACAACCCAGCACGACAAAGACAATGACAGTGAAACTGAACAACGATAATGGTTTACAAGGACGGAGGACAGAAGGCCTACTGCTAATCGAGTAGACGGCTCCGC
>DLGS01000172.1 GCA_002482815.1 Bacteroidetes bacterium UBA7688 | reverse complement strand
TGGCCGACCAAATATAATTTTTTGAAGCATACAGTTTGTTGGGCAAATGGCTGTTTGATGCAAAAAATTATATTTGGTCGGCCAGGACATTTTCTACAGCGGCAGTAAAATGTGTGAACGGAAAATCTCTTTTTGCTTTACCGGCTTCCCGAAGTTTTGCCAAAGCCCAGATGCCGGATTCAGCCTTATTCTGGTTATCACAAAGTCCCTCAAAAAATACAGAAGCCGAAAAAATTGCAGCACAATCAAAATTAGCTTTATCCTTTCTAAGGCCACTTGATACCAACCAGGCACGAAAACTGGACATAAGGGTGAATACGAAAGTGCCTGAGTTTTGCCCTACTGTTTCTGCAGACGGGGAAACATTATATTTTACCCGAAGGATAAATGGTGTGAATGAGGACTTTTATTATGCAAAAGCAGATTCCTGCGGGGGATGGTTTACAGCGCGTAATATGGGCTACCCACCCAACACAGCATCCAATGAATCTGCGCAATCCATTTCTGCTGACGACCATTATTTATTTTTTATGCGCGGCGACAATCGTTCAGAAAACGGATGGGGACGTGGAGGATATGATTTATATCTGGCGTACCGAATAGCTGCTGACAGCCCCTGGACCGCAGCAGAAAGTTTTGGTGCGACCATCAACACGCCGGCCTACGAAGGAATGCCCTCACTTTCGCCCAGCATTTCTGATCTTTACTTTATAAGCGACAAACCCGGTGGATATGGAGGATTAGATATTTGGGTTTCCCATTTTTCTTTTGGCCTTTGGCAATTACCTGTCAACCTGGGATCCAATATTAATACAGCCGGAAACGAAACTGCTCCTTTTATCAGTTCGGATAACAAGACCTTGTATTTTGCTTCCGATGGTCATCCCGGTCTTGGAGGCAGTGATTTATTTATGAGTAAAAAGGAATCCGGAAGCGGTGTATGGGGTAATTCCACCAATCTTGGCGTACCAATCAATTCCAATGCTGACGAGCATTCCGTTTTTGTTTGCCCTGATGGAAAGAGGACATTTTTTGCCAGCGACCGGGGAAATACAAATGGCAACCTGGATATTTATGAAAGCACCTTGCCGTCTACATTGTCTCCCGAAGGAACGGCCTTTGCAATGTGTTATGTCTATGACAGTTTCAGCAAAGAACCTGTCTTGCTGGGGAGCATTACACTTTATGACATGGCGGGTAATGAATTGGGACAATACCATGCCAACAAAGGTGATGGAAGCATTTTAATGAGCCTGCCGGTCGGGAAAACTTTTAATTATGAAGTCAGGGGATTTAATTACACCATGCTGGAAGGCACCATTAGCTTTCCGGAAGCATGTCCAAAATGGTGTACGATTAATTTCCCTTTATTGTCCAGAGATTATGTAAAGCCGACACAGGACAGCCTTGTCCTGACTTTGTTTTACCCAAAAAATGTAACCAAAATCAGTGATTCCCAAATAGTACTATTGAAAACCGCATTGCAGGATTGGTCGGGCCAAAAAGATATCTCTATTTTCATAAACGCTTACACGGACAATACGGGAACACCAATGATCAATATTCAGAAATCCACCGTCAGAGCAAACCTGCTGTATGATGTAATTTCTTCAATGGGTTTTGAACCGCAAACACTTACCAGCACGGGATTTGGAGATTCCAATCCTTTAGTGGAAAATACAAGTCCCGATAATCAGGATAAAAACAGACGGGTAGAAATAGTCGTCCGCTGGTAATTTTTAAAATAAAACTTAGTTCATCCCTGCTTCAATACAGTTATCCGCTTTGTTGCGTTCTCCATGAGGAATGCGACCTGCTCCGGCATAATATTTTTTCCAGTAAGTATCGCTCAATTTACTGATCATAACACCCTGACTGGTGCATGAATGAACAAAATAATCGTTCATCAGATAAATGCCTACATGAGAAATTCTTTTGGTGCGGATATTGAAAAATACAAGGTCGCCTTCTTTTAGCTCTTCTTTATTCCAGATAGAATGACACAAGTTAAATTGCTCCGCTGCTGTGCGAAATAAGCTGATGTTAAAAACCCTGGCATATAAACGCTGAACAAAAGCACTGCAATCAATTCCTCTCTTATCCGTACCACCCAGTCTATACCTGGTCCCATACCACTCGTCAATAAAATCGTAAAGCAGATCATTGGTAATCACCTGTGGTAGTACGCCCAACATATTGGCATACTTCAGGTTAAGGAATTTATTTAATGAGGTGATGAAGTTTTTTTCAGCTGTCGGAGGTGGGGTTTGATTTGCTGATGCTGGTCCAATTGGCTTTTTGGCTGAAGAAAAAGTGTTGGTTCCGGCATTGCGCTGATAAATCTGAACGCCATTTGGATTTTGAGATCCAACAATATTTTGGTTAGATGATTTTGCTGTGGCGGCAAAAGACATTGGCTCCATTAGTTCGTGAGCTGAATTGCAGCTGGTTCCTGCAATGGATAATGTGGTGATGAGCAAGGTGTTTAATAATGTTTTCTTAGTCATTATATGCATCGCTGTTTTAAGTGAAAAGAAAATTAACCTTGTTACTGATTAAAATTACGATGGCGAAGATAATAAAGACAACCCAAAAATTAAATCCCCCAAATGCAGTTTTAACATTTGGGGGATTCTGTAAATTGTAAGCTGTTAATCAATTATTTATCTATTAATGGCGTTGCATGTCCTTGATAATGTTAACTGTTTCAGCCAGGGAAATATCCTTTTTTAATAGTCGCAGCCAATTTTTATTCCGCTCAGATGTTGCTGTATCAGCGGATATCCTTGGCTTATCTTTTGACAGGTTATCAATATCCAGTAAGGCCACTGTCTTTTCAGTTTCCTCAATTCTTTTTGCCAAAGCCGATGCTTCATCCTGCTCTTTTTTAAATTTCGCTTCATTCAGTGAAACAATGTTTTCCTGCTCCAGTTTCTTCAATCTTTTGGCATTTTCCTTCACGGTTTCAAACGATTTGCTGGCAGCTATTCTTTTTGCACTCATTGCACGAAGCTTTTCAACATCAAAACTACCTGCCCAAAATGAACTTGGTGCATTGGAAGTTAATTTCCCACCTTCAGGAGTATTAACCATTGGCAATTGGGCCGGTTTAATTTCATCGTATGGCAGTGCAGCTTTATCTTTTCTTTCGCCAATTTCGATTTCACTGTAAACATCCGGAATTATGATGTCCGGTGTTACACCTTTCAATTGGGTAGAGCCACCATTGATGCGATAAAATTTCTGGATGGTTAATTTCAAGGCTCCAATTTCAGGTAAATTCTGGCTCATCATTTTTCCTCTGATAATCGGATCTATCACCTCATCAATTGGTACTTGTTTTTGAACTGTTCCTTTACCAAAAGTCGGGCTACCAACAATGACTGCTCTTTTGTAATCCTGCATGGCTGCAGCTAGAATTTCAGAAGCTGAAGCGCTACCCTGGTTAACCATTATGACGAACGGACCATCGTAGTTCACCTGGTTTCTGCTTTTCAAAATCATTGGTTGCGCTTCGCTTGTTTTTACCTGAACTACAGGGCCGGGACCCACAAATACACCTGCCATATCCACTACATCATTCAACGAACCACCACCATTGTAGCGCAAATCCAGGATGATACCTTTCACGCCTTCTTCTTTCAGTTTCACCACCTCTTTGGCAATATCATCTGCCGAACGGCGGCCATCTGCGCTGGAGAAATTACTGTAAAATTCACTCAGGTAAATGTAGCCAAGCTTTTCATTTCCGCTATTGATTACAGCAGACTTTGCAAACGTTTCTTCCAGTGCCACTTTGCCGCGGATGATAGGAATAACTTTTATCGAACCATCTATTCGTTTTACGGTCAATCTAACTTCGGTTCCGTTTTCACCACGGATTCTTTGCACCACATCTTCCAGCTCATACCCCTGAATATCTTCCGGTTCAGCTTCTCCCTGCCCTACTTTTATAATTTCATCATTTGCTTTCAATTCGCCTTGTTTCCAGCTTGGGCTGCCAGGCACTATCGAGGCAATCTTAACTTTATCCTCTTCAATTTTCAGCTGAGCACCGATACCATAAAACTCTCCTGACATTTGCACATCAAATTGTTTCTTTTCTTTCGGCGGGAAATAATCCGTATGCGGGTCTTCTGTCAAAGTGATGGCATTGATATACAAAGCAAAGCGGTCGTCCTCTTTACCCTTATTCATTTTGGTAAAATATTTCCTCAGGTTGGTGTCTACTTTTCCTCGGGCAGATTTGCGCAATTCATCGTCCGACTTCATCACAAATTTGCTGGTATCGATATTCACTTTTGCTGTATCCCTTTTGATTTTTTCATCAGACTGAATTTTTTTCAGCTCCATATATTTTGCCAGCACACGATACTTGATATACTTTGTCCAGCGGTCTTTCAAAGCAGCATCATTGGCAGCAAAATCAATTTTATCACTGTTCAGCTGAATTTCTTCATTACCATTAAATGTAAAATCTGTTTTAATAATTTCCTTGAAAAAGCCCTCTATCTGCGCTGTCCTTTTGGTATACAATTCATTGAACAAATTGTAGCACTCGAAAGTTGAGTTGTTAATCTCGTCATCTATCTGATAACGATATTTACTTAAAGCAGCAATATCTTCTTTGGTAAAAACTTTCTTTTCAAAATCTGCTGTCTCAATTAATTTATTGAAAACCGCATTGGAAAAAGAATCGTTAACCGGGCGTGGGGCAAAATGGTTTTCCTGAATAATTCCCATAACGGAATTGAGGATAATCACTTTACGGGCATTCTCGCTCGATACATCCTCGTTGATATATTTAAACGAGAAAAAAGCGGCAAGCGCCGCAATAATCAATAATGGAATACCTATTTTGTACTTCATGAAATGCAACATATACTGTCTATAGAAAAAATGATAAGTGAGACAAATGTAAACGATAAACGGTTAATAAAATGCCAATAGTAAGCTACAATTTGAGCGTTGTCAGGGGTATATTCTGGGGGATAAAAAGTCCCAAATCTGCATAACAAATTTGGGACTTTAGAGCAATTTAATCCTTTCTTATTCTACTTCAATACCCGACTCTATGTCTTTGTATCTTTTCACCTGCTCCAACGCATCCGGTATAACATCACTGATGACGGTAATAAATGCACCCTGAGTTGCAGTATTAATCGCATGATCAATAGCTTCACTTTCTTTATGAATCACTGTGATCTTCATTTCAGGTTTAGTCACACGAATGCCTTCTGAAAGCAATTCAATCAGTTCGTCCGGAGAACGGCCACGGGTATTTTTATCTTGGCGGATAATAATTTCATCAAAAATCTTAGCAGCTTCGGCACCCAAAGAAACAATATCGCTGTCTCTTCTATCCCCAACTGCGGCGATAATACCCACTTTGTTAGGAGACTCCACAGAAGTGACATATTTGCCCAATGCGATAATGCCATGCGTGTTGTGGGCATAATCCAGCATAATGGTAAAGTTCTTGAACGGGAATATGTTCATCCTTCCAGGGGTCTGGGCTGGTGAAGTCACAAATGTCTGCAGACCAAGCTGAATATCTTCTGTGTTGAATCCGTGAACGTACAAGGCCAGTGTTGCGGCCATTGCATTATACACATTAAATTCTGCCTTGCCGTTAAAAGTGATCGGAATATTGGTCACGCGCTCGATGCGCACTTTCCATGTTCCTTTCATAATGGTGATAAAACCGTGCTCATATACACAGGCAAAGCCCCCTTTGGCACAATGTTCTTTAACCCGCGGATTATTTTCGTCGATAGAATAAAGGGCAATTTTGCAGGTCAGTTCCTTGCGCATTTTATATACGAGGTCATCATCGGCATTCAGCACTGCATACCCGTTCGGGAAAACTGTACCAGGAACAACGGATTTTACTTTGGCCAATTTTTCGATCGTATCAATACCACCCAGACCTAAATGATCTTCTGCAATATTGGTCACTACCGCCACGTTACAATTATGGAACCCAAGACCTGCACGCAGGATACCCCCACGCGCTGTTTCTAGCACTGCAAAATCTACCGTCGGATCTTTCAGCACAAATTCTGCCGAAACGGGGCCTGTACAATCGCCGGCTACCATCATCTGATTGTGCACATACACGCCATCTGTGGTGGTATAGCCAACATTATAACCGGAGCCTTTTACACAATGTGCAATCAGGCGCGTTGTAGTCGTTTTTCCGTTCGTACCGGTAACGGCTATGATGGGAATTCGCGCTGTACTACCCTGCGGATACAACATATCTATCACAGGTTCTGCCACATTCCTGGCCAAACCTTCTGCCGGTTCGAGGTGCATGCGGAAACCAGGAGCGGCATTTACTTCCAACACAGCGCCGCCGGTTTCGTTTAAGGGTTCTGATAAATTGCTGGCCATAATATCCACTCCGCAAATATCCAGACCAATCACACGGGCAATCCTTTCGCACATTACTACATTGGCAGGATGTACGGCATCGGTCACATCTTCAGAAGTTCCACCGGTGCTGAGATTGGCAGTCGGTTTTACCCACACTTCTTCTTTGTCTTTTGGAATAGTATCAAGATTGTAGCCATATTTTTCGAGCATAAAATGAACCGCATCGTCAATCTTAATGCTGGTTAGAACCTTTTCGTGCCCATACCCTCTTCGTGGATCCTGATTTACAATTTCTATCAATTCAGCTATCGTATGTTTGCCATCGCCAATCACCGCTGCGGGTGTGCGCAAGGCAGCCGCAACAAATTTGTAATTGATGACCAATATGCGGAAGTCGCGTCCGGTAATGAATTTCTCCACGATGATTTTGCGGGAATATTTCCTTGCAGCTTCAAAGGCTTCCAGTGCTGCTTCTTTGGTCAGAATATTGGTGGTCGCCCCTTTCCCGTGGTTCCCATTCACCGGTTTTATCACTATAGGATATCCCACTCTGGCTGCCACTTTTTCCAGCTCTGCTTCGTCGCTCACAATATAGCCACGCGGAACGGGAATAGAAGCTGCCTCAAGGATATTCTTGGTTTCTTCTTTATCGCAAGCCAGTTCTACCGCAATACTGCTTGTTGTACTCGCAATCGTTGCCTGAATACGTTTTTGATTTTTACCATATCCCAGCTGAACCAGGGAATTTCTGTTCAATCGGATGTAAGGAATATTTCTTCGAATAGCTTCTTCCACCAGCGAACCCGTGCTTGGGCCCAGGCGGACATCCTCGCGAATTTCCCTCAGATTCTGAATATCAGCGGCAAGGTCATATTCCACACCATCAATCAGCGCCTGCACAAGATTAACCGAAGCCTTCGCTGTGTATTCACCTGCTTTGGGTTCGATATAAGAAAACACAACGTGGTATACACCTGGCTTGTCGCTCTCGCGGGTGCGGCCAAAACCCGTATCCATTCCGGCGAGTG
>DLGS01000026.1 GCA_002482815.1 Bacteroidetes bacterium UBA7688 | reverse complement strand
GCTCTTCCGGGCAACCAATCTGTTTAAAAATGTTTTCTGCAAAATCAAATAAACCGGAATAAGAAAAGAATTGTGCTGCCATTTTGTGTGCTGAAATTGGAGCGCAAATTACAGAACAATGCGCATAAGCGCCATTCTTGTTTAAACTTGGAAGCTTCCGCTTCTTCTTTTCAGTATAAAAAGTTACTTTTGCGCCAATTAATTCGAAATTTAAACTTAATTAAATACACAAGAGATATGGATTTATTTGCCAAATTCGACAGATTAGGCCCGATTGGAGATTATGCAGAGCAGGCACCCGGCTATTTTGCTTTCCCGAAATTAGAAGGCGAAATAGGCAACAGAATGTTTTTCAGAGGTAAAGAAAAAATTGTGTGGAGCCTGAATAACTATTTAGGTTTAGCAAATCACCCTGAAGTGCGCAAAGCCGATGCAGACGCTGCCGCAGCTTATGGTATGGCTACGCCGATGGGTGCGCGAATGATGAGTGGCAACTCTGACAACCACGAAAAACTGGAGCGTGAACTGGCTGAATTTATTGGTAAAGAAGATGCGATGCTGGTTAATTTCGGTTACCAGGGTATGGTTTCTGCTATTGATTCTTTGTGCGGACGCCGTGATGTAATTGTATATGATGCAGAATCTCATGCATGTATTATTGATGGTTTGCGCCTTCATCCGGGTCAGCGTTATGTGTTCAAGCATAATGATGTAGAAGATTGCGAAAAGCAATTGATCCGCGCGACAGAAATGGCAACAAAAAGCGGTGGTGGTATCCTGGTGATTACAGAAGGTGTGTTTGGCATGAGCGGTAACCAGGGAAAAGTGAAAGAAATTATCGATCTGAAATCTAAATTTGAGTTCCGCTTGCTTGTAGACGATGCCCATGGTTTTGGTTCTATCGGTAAGCGTGGAGCAGGTGTTGGAGACGAGCAGGATTGTATTGAAGGTATCGATGTATACTTCTCTACGTTTGCAAAATCAATGGCGTCCATTGGTGCTTTCTTTGCGGCGGATAAAAAAATATTGAAATTCTTACGCTACAATATGCGTTCCCAGATCTATGCAAAATCAATGCCGATGCCTTTGGTGGTGGGAGCTTTGAAACGCCTGGAACTGTTGCGTACCCGCCCGGAACTGCGTGAAAAACTTTGGCACAATGTGCGCAGAATTCAGAATGGTTTGCGCGAGCGCGGATTCAATATCGGTACAACCAACTCACCAGTAACACCGGTGGTGATGCATGGCGGATTGTTTGACGCTACCCAACTGATTCTGGATATGCGTGAAAACTACAACATTTTCTGTTCGGTGGTGGTTTATCCGGTTATCCCTAAAGGTTTGATCATTTTGCGTATCATCCCTACAGCGGCACATACAGACGAGGATATCGATTTGACCTTACAAGCCTTCAGCGAATTGCGTGACAAAATCACCAACAAGCAATACCCGCAGGAAATGCCGGTTATCGAAATGGCTTAATACAACATACATTATAAATGAAAAGCGGTCAATTGAAATTCAATTGACCGCTTTTTTATTCTATTGATTGAAAGAATTTTTCAATTGAACTATTGTTCTGACCTTTTATTTTATAATTCCAAATACCAATCGCATTCTCTTTTTGTACAATAACAGAACAGAATTGAAGGATATAATAATTAAAACCATCATTAATAATCCCTGAGTCATATCTGCAGTGTTATTTTTCAGGCTAACTACTGAGTTCAGGAAATGTATAACAGAGAAGATTGAGGCTAGTACATCAAAGATGAAAAGAGTGTACCACCCAAACTTTTTATATCGGACAAACTGAATAATTCCAATTAATACTAAGACAAAAAAACAGCATTGACCAAGCAGAGCAGGAATATTATCACCCGGACCTATAACAATGATCAGAATTAAAGCCGCAGCCAAAAACATCAATGCTACTACATTAAATAAAATAATTGCTCGTCTGCTTTTTCGTATCAGAGCCTTTTGAAAACTTAAATCTTTTGGAAAGTCATTAAAAATATCACTTGTACCCTTCTCCATTTTAACTGGTTTTATAAAACCCTTCCAAGACTGCACTCAGCAAATCCACGTTCACCCCTTCAATCGGATGTTTGGTATTCGGCAACATAAACATGTTTGCCTGAGTCAATTGAGCGAAAACTTTCCTTGTTTCTTCCAGTGTCACCATGGTGTCTTTATCGCCAAGACCAAGCATTACCGGGTTTTCCACCGTTTTGATTAAGGTTTCCGTCAATAAAGGTTCATCACCCAGCACTTTCATCATTGCCGCAGTTTTCTGCAATAATTCTATCCATTGTTCGCCATGTCTTTTTTGCAGTGCTTCGGCAAACTGCGGTACTTTTTGCTGCAACACATCAGGGTTCAGCATGCCGGCTTCTTTAATGGCACCTTCCGGTGTCCAGTCGAATTTGCTTGCCAGGGTCACAATTTTTCCCATCAGGTTTGGCTTTTGCGAAGCCAGGTAAAGTGCAACATAACCACCCATACTGTAGCCGAAAACAGCGGGTTGAATCAGGTTCTTTTCTATAATAAACTGATACAATTCCACCGCAAACTGCTCTATGGTAAAGGCTTCATGAAAAGGCAGCTTGCCGTGCCCCGAAAAGCACAGGCAATGAACTTTAAAGCCTTTTGAAGCCAGGGATTTAGAAAGAGGCAGCAACTGGTCTGATGCGCCAATTGCTCCATGTAATAAAATAAGGTCCTGCATTGTATACGGTTAAATGGTTAGTCTTATTTTTTCTGCTTTTTCTTCCACTCTTTAATTTCCTTTTTGGTGGGTGCTATTACTTCTACTTTCAGCATCCGGATATCTTTGTTCGGACGGTCCATCTGGTTACGGGGCTCATTGGCTATTTTTTCAACGATATCCATCCCTTCAATCACTTCTCCATAAACGGTGTAAGCGCCATCCAGCATTGCAGTGCCGCCTTTCGTTTTGTAGATTTCTCTTTGGCTGGCCGAATATTTGCGGTTGTTTTTTTGTTCCAGGTTATTCAGTTCGTCGTCGCTGAGTTTCTTACCGGTAACGATATAAAACTGGCAACCTGAAGAAGCTTTTTCCGGATTATTATCGCGGGCCATACCCAATGCGCCGTATTTATGAATGGCTGAATCATTGAATTCTGCATCTACCCGATACCCGGTTTCGCCATTGCCCAACATCGCATCCGGTGCCGCAGTCTTTGAGTTGGGGTCGCCACCCTGGATAACAAAATTTGGTATAACCCGGTGAAACAAAGTGCTGTCGAAGAATTTCTCTTTGGTCAGCTTGATCATATTGTCGCGGTGCTTAGGTGTTTCATCATAAAGCTCCATCAGTATTTTACCGTATTCGGTGGTGATGGCGATTTTCGTGCGCTGTGCAAAAAGGCTGCTGCTCAGCGCCAGTGTCAATAAAGAAAGGGTTATTTTTTTCATCGTTATTGTTTGTGTCTGATTTTTATGTTGACAATATTAAGAAATTAATGAGCATAAGTCCCACGCTATAATTTGTTCTCGAGGTGAATAAATATTTTACATAATATAAGTCTGATTAATAACCCAGTTTCTTTAAATCATCGGAATCCAGAGTAGATTTCCCTTTGTCATAAAATGGCTTCTTGGGAGACACTAACATACCAACCATGATATTATATTCGTTGTTTTTGCTGGGTTGTAAGGAGACTTTAATTTTTTTACTTAAATCAAAGTTTGCTCCCTCAACAGATATCTTATGAGTGCTATAGGATGAAGCACTAAACTCCAGTTCATAATCTCCTTTAAATAGTACCAGGTTAAAGGATCCATCATCCTCCGTAACAGTACCTGATTTCAGTAATCCTCCCTGCATCACTTTTACAATCACTCCTCCAAACGGTGTTCCCGCTTCATCCACCACCACTCCAATAATCGTAATGCTATCTCCACTACCCGTTTTTCTTTTAGTCGAATCACCTGTATCCAGCAAATAGTTTTGCTCAACTAAAGGTGCTTTCGGCCGGGCATAAGCCTCTGCTGCTCCGGCC
>DLGS01000285.1 GCA_002482815.1 Bacteroidetes bacterium UBA7688 | reverse complement strand
CCTATCAGCGTACCGAGCGGATTTACACCGAACGGCGATGGTAAGAATGATAAGTTCCGTCTGATGGGCGTGACGTTCCAGACCTTGATGGAGTTCCGCGTATTCAACCGCTGGGGTCAGGAGATGTTCAGCACAACGGACATCAATGATGGCTGGGATGGCACCTACAAAGGTAAAGCACAGGATATGGGCGCATACAACTATATTATCCGTGTAGGTTACCCTGACGGTGATGCACAGACCTTTAAGGGCGATGTTTCCCTTATCAGATAGGTTGTTAAATTGATTTTTAAAGAGCGGTGGTAAATTAATTTTACTGCCGCTCTTTTTTATTATGCAAAAGATTAGTAAATAGTAAAATATCGCATTACTTTTGCGGCGTTAATGACTGATTCCAATTTTTTTTGAGAATAGTAATTAGCACCTTTTACTAAAACAGTTTTGATTAATTTTTGAAGTTCTAATGTATCAACAAATACTCGATAAAGAAGCTAAAGTAGCCTTGGTTGGATTAGGTTATGTAGGATTGCCAATTGCGTTGGCATTTGCTAAAAAAGTTAAGGTTATTGGCTTTGATATTAATGCCGGCCGCATTGAAATGATGCGTAATTCAATAGACCCTAGCAACGAGCTTGATAAAGAGGCATTTGACAATTGCGACATTGAATTTACAAATGAAATTGATGTGCTGAAAAGCGCCAATTTTTTTGTTGTAGCCGTTCCAACTCCTGTTGATGACCATAATGTGCCTGATCTTACACCAGTTTTGAAAGCATCTGAAACCTTGGGAAAAGTTATTAAAAGGGGCGATTATGTAGTATTCGAATCAACTGTTTACCCTGGTTGCACCGAAGAGGATTGTTTACCGGTTATAGAAAAATTCTCCGGGTTGAAAGCAGGAGTGGATTTTAAATTCGGCTATTCTCCTGAGCGCATTAACCCGGGAGATAAAGTGCATACACTGGAAAATGTCGTAAAGGTTGTCTCTGGTTCAGATGCTGATGCATTGGATAATATTGCCCAAGTATATGAATTGGTTGTGAAAGCAGGAGTTCACCGGGCCTCTTCAGTAAAGGTTGCAGAAGCAGCAAAAATTATTGAAAATACGCAGCGTGATCTCAATATTGCATTGATGAATGAATTGTCCATCATTTTTGATAAGATGAACATCAATACCTACGAGGTGCTGGAAGCTGCAGGAACCAAATGGAATTTTCTTAAGTTTTTCCCCGGTTTGGTAGGTGGACATTGTATCGGCGTTGATCCTTACTACCTTACTTATAAATCTTCGCAATTAGGTTATAATTCCAGGGTGATTTTATCAGGCCGTACTATCAATGATGAAATGGCTGCTTACGTGGCTAAAAAGACAGTACAATCGATTATTAAGTCAGGCATGAACGTTGGCTTGTCCAAGGTGTTGATTATGGGTTGCACTTTTAAAGAAAATGTTTCGGATATCCGCAATTCAAAAGTAGCGGATGTTGTAAAGGAGTTGCAGGCGTATAATGTTACAGTACACGTAACAGATACACACGCTGACAGTGATGAGTTACATCATGAATATGGATTTTCTTTGCAAACAAATCTTTCTGCTGACTATGATGCAGTAATTGTTGCTGTAAATCACGAGGCGTATAATGACTATGATGAATCTTATTTTCAGTCGATTGCAAAGCATGGCGCCTTGCTGGTTGACCTGAAAGGAATTTATAGAAATAAAATTACCCAATTAAAATACTGGAGTTTATAATACCAATGTCCGTTTTTCATACAAAAGATATCAGCCAGAGTTCATTTTTGATTACTGGTGGCGCAGGCTTCATTGGCTCTCATTTGGTAAACTATTTGCTGGATAATGGCGCAAAGAAAGTTCGGGTTTTAGACAATCTGGCAACAGGATTGCGATCCAATGTTGACCTTTTTTTACAGAAACCAAATTATGAATTTATCAATGGAGATATCCGGGATTTTGAAACCTGCAAGAATGCTTGTAAGGGGATTGATTATGTAAGCCATCAGGCTGCATTAGGCTCTGTGCCCCGTTCTGTAAAAGATCCTGTGGCCAGCAATGATGTCAATGTAACCGGTTTCCTGAATGTATTGACTGCGGCAAAAGACGCCGGCGTCAAAACATTCGTTTACGCATCTTCATCTGCCGTTTATGGTGATGAACCGAACCTGCCTAAAGTCGAGGAGAGAATCGGGAACCCACTTTCACCTTATGCAGTGACCAAAAAAACCAATGAGTTATATGCTGATGTATTTTCCAAGCTATATGGGATGAACATCATCGGTTTTCGTTATTTCAATGTTTTTGGTAGCAGGCAGGATCCTAATGGGCCTTATGCAGCAGTAATGCCGCTTTTCGTTAGTGGTATCATCAATAATACACCCGTTTATATTAATGGAGATGGTGAACAAACCCGGGATTTTACCTATGTGGACAACGCCGTACAGGCCAATGTGCGTGGGATGTTGACTGACAATGCCGCTGCATTCGGACAAGTCTATAATATTGCTGTCGGGGAAAAGTTTTCAGTAAATTTCCTCTATAACGCTATTCGCGAATTATTAAATATTCCACACGAAGCTACCTACAGGCAGGAACGGGAAGGCGATATCCGCAATTCCCTTGCCGATATTTCCAAGGCAAAAAACCTTTTGGGCTATAATCCGCAATACCGCTTTTTGGATGGTTTAAAACTGACCGTTGAATACTTCAAAGATATTTATAGCAAATAGCATTCTGTTGAATTGGTTCGCATCCGTTGGGGCAATTTTAACCAAAGTCATTGCATAATTGCCAATATTTTTGTTCAAACAATTTTTATGAGGCTTTGCTTGTTGCTCATGCTTTTTTTTGCATGTGTTGGCCGCGCTACAGCGCAAAATTTGCCGGTGCAAATAAACATCAGGGATTCCAAAGGTATTCCTGTTGAGTTTGTTGCAGTGTCGCTATTCCGTGATAGTGCAAGACGTATGGGCAATGTGACGGACAGCCTTGGGTTTGCCCGATTTGTTATTGATAGTACAGGCGATTATTTTATTAAAATTACTGCCATTGGTTATAAATCGATAGCGCAAAGTATAAAAATTTCTTCTTCTGACACCAGCTTTAGTTTTACTTTAGCCATATCTGGCACTTCATTAAACGAAGTCGTAATTCTGAAAAAAAAACCATTGATCCGGCAGGAAGATGATAAAACAATTGTTGACCCTGAACAACTGGCTGAATCTAGCAGCAATGGCTATGAAATTCTCGAAAAAACACCTGGCCTGTTTGTAGATCAGGATGGTAATATTTACCTCAGCAGTACAACTCCGGCACTTATATTTATAAATGGCCGGGAATTAAAAATGAGCAGGGCAGATATTGCTTCTATGCTCAAAAGTCTTCCTCCGAACAGCATTGAGAAAATTGAAATTATGCGCACGCCTTCTGCAAAGTATGATGCCTCTGGTAGTGGGGGTATTGTCAATGTGGTACTCAAAAAAGGTGTAAAAATCGGATTGAATGGTAGCGTCAGAATGGGCGCTCAGCAAGGTGTTTATGGCAATCAGAACATTGGTTTTAATTTGTCAAATAATAATGGAAGAACCAGCTCTTATTTTAATGCGAATTTTGCCTTGCAAAATAATTATCAGCAAATCAACACCGACAGAGTTCTCTTTGGCGACACGATGCTGAGTCAGAAAGCGTTTACAAAGTATCCGGGAAAAAATACCTTTGCCAATTTTGGCTTCAATAAGGACCTGAATGACAAATTGAATTTCAGCTATGATGCGCGACTGAGTTATACAAAGGGAAAAGCAGATACAAAAAACAGTAATGATATAGTCAATAAGGTTTCTGAGAATATCCTTGGTAATACGCAGTCCGATGTTCAGCAGCAAAATCATACTTTTTTGATTGATCAACAACTTGCCACAACATTAAAACTGGATACTTCAGGTTCAGAATGGAACAATCAACTTTCTTATACTTTCTCCTCTGGTAATGTCGCCCAGCAATATCAAAATGCATCTGTTCTTGGTACAAATGTTGGTGATGGTGAGTCTGGTACTACCCGTCATAATATTGTGTTCCAATCTGATTTGATTCGCAAAGCAAATCATCAGTTTACGTTTGAGGCTGGAATTAAATCCGGTTTACTTTTATTCAAAAACGACGCTCAATATTTTACAGGTTCAAATAGCACAAAACTGGTCGATTACAGCCGGACAAGCAAGTACAATTACACCGAAATGATTAACGCTGCCTATGTTCAGGCATCCAAAGGTTTTTCAGGTTTTTTATTGAAAACCGGTGTCCGGATGGAAAATACAAATATGGTCGGAAAGCAGACTGTTCCAGGCGATACAAGCTTTAAAATTCATCGGACTGACTTGTTCCCTTACATTTATTTCAGCAGGAAAATTATGGCTATTGCCGGTTACGACCTTCGGGCCTTTCTCGTTTATCGGAGAACAGTTAGCAGGCCGAGTTACGATCAGCTCAATCCTTTTCCGAAGTATGTTGACCAGTTTATGTCTGAAGTGGGCAATCCTTCGCTCAAACCGCAGTTTACACAAAATTATGAGGCGAATGTCAGCGTGAATGACCATCCTTTGGTGGCTGTAGGATATAACGATACCAAAGATATTTTTACAGATGTTTTTTATCAGGCAGACAGCACTGTCAGTCAGGCTTATCGCAGCACAGACAATATTGGTAAGAACCGGGAGTATTATTTGAGAGGTTTCGCAGCGATTCCTCCGGGTGGCCGTTATTTTGCTGTGGTAGGAGGTCAGTATAATCATAATGTTTACGAAGGATTGTATCAGGGGCAGCCACTCAACTTTACGGGTGATAGCTGGCTTTTCTTTACCTATCAGCAGTTGCGTATTGACAAAAAATCGACTTTTACAATTAATGGGTTTTGGCGTTTAGCGGGTCCTTTACAGTTTTATCAATTGAGTCAGATGGGTTCATTAACTGCGAGTGTGAATCGTAAATTCATGAAAGATAAACTCACGGTAGCTATTAATGTAACCGACATTTTCTATTCCAACAATAATCGTTTTGTAGTCAAACAGGGTACTGTTGATGCCACAGGGTCACGCGCTACAGATAGTCGCCGCGCGGGCTTTAGCTTAAATTACAATTTTGGCATCCGCAAAAAAGAAGACAATATGGGTATGTTTGATATTGGCGCTGAGGGTTCAAAATAGTACCTTGCCCATGATTAAAATCAGAAGCTTCGAATACGTTAAAAATTTCAACTGAAAAATTATATAAGCGAAGATAGCATCCGTTTATAACAGATATCTGGTCATTACCGGACAGAAAAATTATTGACTATTGTTGTGTCAATAATTCCAATGCTTTACGGGCAGCAACCTGGCCTGCATCCTTTTTATTGAATGCTGTTCCTTCACACAAGAGCGTTTCATTTAGCATAATGCCAATGGTGAACATTCTGCGTGAGGCATCTTTCCTGTCTTCCATAACCTCAAAACTAAGGGTTTGACGATTAGTCTGTGCCCAGTTGAGTAACTGATTTTTGTAATTTGTGTCTGTATTGGCCATCAGTTCAATATCGACATAGGCCTGTAGCAACTGTTTGATGATGAAAGTTCGGGTTTTGGCGTATCCCTGGTCGAGATAAACGGCTCCAACCAAGGCTTCCAGTGCATTTCCAAAAATATGACTACGCTCAAATCCACGGTCGTGTGTGTTGTATTGTACCAGCTTTTGGAGACCCATACGGTTAGCAATGTTATTCAGGGTTTCGCGACGAACAATGCGGGAGCGCATTTCTGTAAGATATCCTTCAGATTGGGTAGGGTATTTTTTAAAAAGGTATTCACCAACAATTGCGCCTAGAAATGCATCACCCAGAAATTCCAGCCTTTCATTATTTCTGGCCAGTTCGTCGAGTTTACTGCGGTGAACCAGTGCCAGCTGATAATAAGGCAGGTGTTTAGGTTTGAAGCCCAGTAAGTGCTCCAGTTGTGCAGACAATTGCTTGTCGGGCGAAAAGAAATTTTTTATGCGAGTGAGGACCCGTCGCACAGGCTCTAATCTTGGAATTTTTTGAAGACTACAGAAGCATTGTGTCCGCCAAATCCAAACGTATTGGATATTGCAGCACGAACAACTCTTTTCTGGGCCACATTAGGCGTAAGATTGAGTTTGCTGTCTATTGCTGGGTCAAGATCTTTCAGGTTGATTGTTGGAGGGATGGTATCCGTCATAACAGCCATAATAGCGGCCACTGCTTCAATGGCTCCAGCTGCACCTAAAAGGTGACCGGTCATTGATTTTGTGGAACTGATATTAATGTTGTATGCGTGTTCTCCAAATACTTTTTGAATGGCACCAATTTCAGCAACATCGCCCAATGGTGTAGATGTACCATGAACATTGATATAATCAATATCCTCGGGTTTCATATCAGCATCCTCCAGCACATTGCGCATTACATTGATAACGCCTAGGCCTTCAGGCTGAGGAGCTGTAAGATGGTAGGCATCAGCGCTCATTCCACCACCGGCAATTTCAACAAGAATATTTGCACCTCTGCGTTTTGCGTGTTCGTATTCTTCAAGAATAATAGAACCCGCTCCTTCGCCCAGAACAAAACCATCACGATTGACATCAAAAGGACGACTGGCGCCTTGTGGATCATCGTTACGTTCGCTCAGTGCTTTCATAGCGTTAAAACCGCCGATACCTGCTTCTGTAACAACGGCTTCGGAGCCACCACAGATAATCGCATCAGCCTTGCCTATACGGATATAGTTGAAAGCGTCAATCAAAGCATTGGTAGAAGACGCACATGCGCTAACTGTAGAAAAGTTTGGGCCACGGAAACCGTACTTCATGGAAATTTGCCCTGCAGCAATATCCAGAATAAGTTTGGGGATAAAGAAAGGATTGAAACGTGGAGTACCATCACCGCTGTTGAAATTTTTCATTTCTTCGATGAAAGTAATCATACCGCCAATACCTGATCCCCAGATAACTCCCACGCGATCTTTGTCAATACCTTCGGTATTCAGATTAGCGTGCTTTACTGCTTCGTCAGCAGCAACTAATGCAAGCTGAGTAAAACGGTCGATTTTGCGTGCTTCTTTACGATCAAAGTAATCTTCTGGGTTGAAGTTTTTTAATTCGCAGGCAAAACGTGTTTTAAACTTTGTGGCATCAAATTGTTTGATGAAATCGGCGCCCGATACGCCATTGACCAGATTGTCCCAATAAGTTGGGGCGTTATTGCCCAATGGTGTAAGGGCACCGATACCGGTTACGACTACGCGTTTAAACGGAAATTTCATCAATAAATAACAGGGGGATTAAATTACTTTACGTGTTCTTCTAAATATGAAACTGCCTGACCTACTGTAGTGATCGTTTCAGCCTGTTCGTCAGGGATAGAGATATTGAATTCTTTT
>DLGS01000237.1:12207-17068 GCA_002482815.1 Bacteroidetes bacterium UBA7688 | reverse complement strand
AAAACTGACGCTGATGCCGGGACTTGCCCATGGGCTCCAACCCCAATAAGGGTCTACCCAATATGGATTGTACCAGTACGGATTATTGAAAGCACTATAATAAGGTCTGTTGTAAAAACTGTTATACCCGAATCTGTTTAACCGGGTAGCATAGGTATAATCATTATCATCATCATAGTCAACATAAGAATCGCCTGAATAATCAGTATTCTCGGCATTCTGATCGAAATTCTGATTGCCTGCACGGTCATAATTGTCTGCTTGAGATGCTTTCTTTTCTTTTTTGCTTTCGGCTTGTTTCCGTACGTCAGAGCCGGTCATGTAGATATCATCCTGATAAGTATTACCGCTTTGAGCGGAAACGGTTGTCAGGGAGCAGCAACCCAATAAGGTGATTAATAGTAAATTTTTCATAGTATGAATTGTTTGACTTAAAACAGCCTCTTAAAACTTTATCGAAAGTACTACATTTGCGCGCAGTATTTCCTAAACTAAGACTTAAAAAAAGCTGCAGCGTTTAATATGGGTAATTCATTAACAAGTCGTTCACAAGATTATTCACAGTGGTATAATGACCTTGTGTTAAAAGGTGGTCTTGCCGACTATTCTGCCGTACGGGGATGTATGGTAATCAAGCCTTATGGTTACGGCCTTTGGGAAAATATGCGTGATGTTCTGGATAAAAAATTTAAGGAAACCGGACACCAGAATGCCTATTTTCCGCTTTTTGTTCCTAAAAGTCTTTTTGAAGCAGAAGAAAAAAATGCAGAAGGTTTTGCAAAAGAATGTGCTGTTGTTACTCACTACCGCTTGAAAAACGACCCCAATAATCCAGGTAAATTAATTGTTGATCCAAACGCCAAGCTTGAAGAAGAACTGGTGGTTCGCCCGACTTCAGAAGCAATCATCTGGAGCACTTATAAAAACTGGATTCAAAGTTATCGCGACCTGCCGATTTTAATTAACCAGTGGGCTAACGTTGTGCGCTGGGAAATGCGTACCCGATTATTTTTACGCACAGCAGAATTTCTTTGGCAGGAAGGTCATACGGCCCATGCGACCAAACAGGAAGCAATTGAAGAAACGAAGCAAATGATAGAGGTGTATGCTCAGTTTGCGGAAGAATATATGGCTATGCCGGTTTTGCGTGGTGTAAAATCTGCTAATGAACGCTTTGCCGGTGCCGAAGATACGTATTGTATTGAGGCGTTGATGCAGGATGGAAAAGCACTACAGGCAGGTACCTCTCACTTTTTAGGTCAAAATTTTGCGAAAGCTTTTGATGTGAAGTTTGCTGATAAGAACAATCAGATGGAATATGTGTGGGCGACAAGTTGGGGTGTATCAACACGTTTGATTGGTGCATTGGTAATGGCACACAGCGATGACGAAGGGTTGGTGTTGCCGCCAAAACTGGCTCCACTTCAAGTCGTTATTGTTCCGATTTATAATAAAGACGAAGCTGTCCGCCAAAGGCTGGATGACAAAGCAAACGAGTTGATGAAAGACTTGCGTGCTAAGGATATTCGTGTAAAGTATGATAATGATGATAGCAGTCGTCCGGGCTGGAAGTTTGCAGAACATGAACTTCGTGGAGTGCCTGTCCGTGTGGCCTTGGGACCAAGAGATCTGGACAATAATGTTGCGGAAGTTGCGCGTAGAGATACCAAAGAAAAACAAAGTTTATCGCTTGATGGTCTGGTAGAAAATATTGCACAATTGCTGGCAGATATCCAAAACAATATGTACAATCGTGCGCTGGCTTTCCGCGAAGAGAAAAGCAGCAAAGCTGATACCTGGGACGAGTTTGTGAAATTGCTGGACGAGAAAACAGGATTCATTTATGCCCATTGGGATGGCACTCCTGAGACGGAAGAAAAGATAAAGGAACTAACAAAAGCTACTATCCGCTGCATTCCGTTAGATAATCCACAGGAAGAAGGCAAGTGTATACTTACCGGAAATCCATCCAAAGAAAGGGTGGTATTTGCAAGAGCTTATTAATTTATGATTTCCTGGTCTGCTGATAATCTGAAAAAGGTAGCTGCTATTTTTATAGGAGCTACCTTTTTATTTATACCTGCTTTTCTCAATGGATATCCATTGGTCAATACTGATGTGAACACTTACTTGTGTTCAGGTTTTTTGCCTGATACACCAGCAGACAGACCGATAACATATGGTTTATTGTTAAGGCTATTTAGTTTAAATGGAGTGTCATTGTTTTTTGCATCCTTCTTGCAATGTTGCTTTGTTAGCTATTTGGTTTTTAATGTCATCGTAAAGCTTTTAAAACCGAATTCTTTTATTTTTCCGTTGACTTTAATTATTTTTCTCTCTCTGTTCTCCCCTTTGTCCTGGATCAGCAGTGAGTTGATTCCGGATGTTTTTACAACAATTGCTTTGCTCTGTTTATTGTTATTATTACATAGCAATGAAAAGCTAAGTAAACATATTATTTTAGTAATCGTATTCTTTATCTCAATAGCCACACATTTTTCCAACGTGATTATTTTTAGTGCATTACTTTTTATGACTTTTCTCTTCAGGCATAAATTGTTTGAATCAAATACCCAAAGAATGACTGAAAGGAAAATAGTAACATTGTTATTTATTACTATTTCCACTATCGGATTAATGGGGTCGGCGATTAGTAAATCGAAGCATGTGTTTGCTATTGGTGCTTTACTGGACCAGGGAATTTTGAAACCCTATCTGGATGAACATTGCAAAACGGAAAAATTTAATCTTTGCGTATATAAAGATAAATTACCTGAAGATGCTAATTTCTTTTTGTGGGATATTAATAGCCCATTATACAAATCAGGGGGGTGGGCCGGAAATAAGATGGATTTTGTAAAAATAAATAATGGAACATTTACAGAACCGAAGTATTTGCTGCTAAGGATAAAAATGTCTGTTATTAATACTTTAATGCAATTTGGCAATTTTGGAATTGGTGATGGCAACGTCAGTATTGGAGATCCTTTACACAAAACCATAGGTCAATACATTCCTCATGATTTACACTTTTACTCTGATTCACACCAGTACAATAATACTTTGCTTGCTAAAATCAGGAACGTGAATTTTGTCTTTTATTTTATTGTGGTATTATTTTTAGGGAGCTTGATACCGGTCTTTGTTCTTCCTTTTACAAGGCTTATCAGTAAACCGGTTTGTATAATTGCCGGTTTGTCTTTTGCATTGATTGTAATCAATATGTTTGTTTGTGCAACTTTATCACAAGTTATTGGTAGGTACGGATGTAGAGTTATCTGGTTGTTGCCATTCAGCATAATATTAATCTGGGCCGATATAATTTCGAATCGAAACATGAATAAATCTTCGGAGGCTATCTCTTTTTCGTAGTTGAAAACATTCTCTTTATTGATTTTGTAAAGCTGGAATTGGTGGGATATCGGCGGTTGCTTGTCATATTATTGAAGATGAGTGCAACGATAAACAGAATAATACATCCACTAAAAACCGGCGAAAACACATAGAGGTAACCCAGCGCTTTTATTTTCTCTGAACCGATAACAGCAATCAGGGCAGTAGCACCGCCCGGCGGATGTAGGGTTTTGGTTACTTGCATCGCCACGATTGAAAAGGCTACAGCTAAGGGAGCTGTAATCCAGGTAATATCAGGTAATAATTTATACACCGTCACGCCAATAATGGCCGATACCAGATGTCCGCCTATCAGGTTACGTGGTTGTGCCAATGGGCTTTGGATAGCGCCATATATCAGTACGCTTGAAGCGCCAAAAGAACCAATGAGCAATACATTTTCTGTTTTGGCTAAAAAATAACTTTGTAAAAAAGCAATCAATCCTATGCCGGCAAATGCTCCGATGAAGGACCAGAATTGCTCTTTACCATTCACCAAGGTTTCCTTGTAAATGATATAGCGCGAAACCCGGATGCTTCGTTGTATCTTTTTCTTCATCATTTTTTACTTTTATTTATAATAATCCTTACACCAGTTTCCTGAAATCTTTTTGAATGGCATTGATAATACGTTCAGGTATTTGCAGCTTTTTTGCATTTTCTTCCCAGGAGGGTATATTGTTTTGTACCTGCGTTATTATGCCATTCGGGTTTTTGATGGTGAATTTATCTGCTATTTTCAGCACATCGTCCAGGGTGATATCTATCCGTTTCCCGTTGATGGATAAGGCACGTGCACTGCGCTTAAAATTGATCAGTGGGTTCAATGAGTAAGTAAGGTCGTAGGCAGGAGCCAGGTTCCATTTGTCATTTTCTTCGTCATAAATAAAAGAATGGTTTTTCAGATGATCATCCATGTTTGCAAACACAATGTTGAATATCATTCTGCGGAACAATTCATCGATTTCCTTGTAGGGTAGTTTTAGGTAAATAGCCAGATCAAACAGGTTTTCGTAGCTTGACATTTCAGGGTCGGTATAGTCCCAGCCCGTCATACCCGATGCAGTAAGGATATGTTTTTTATGCCCTTCGATGCGGTCGTAGCGCAGGGTTGCAAAATGTTTTTCGTCTATCAGTTTGGACGGCATCATCGTAATATTAGTCTCCACTGCGGTGAGATGGTAGCAATATTCTATGATTTCGCGGTTGTAGCCCGCATCGTCGTCGATGTGCAATTTTACCAGGTAATGGTTGTACTCTTCTGAAAATTCAAGGTCGCCGGGAATGATTTTTCCGCTTTCTTTATGTTCCGAAACCAGAATTTTTGGTCTTGCACCTCCTGCGGAAGTTCCGATTTTGAACACATTCAGCAGAGCTGAAGTTTCCAGACGTCCGCCGATAGTTTCCATTTTGTTTTCCAGAACCTTTTTCAAAACATCGGTAATCGCTTCAATATTAATACTGGTAT